>NZ_JBSFHY010000017.1:0-187956 GCF_053597295.1 Streptomyces sp. NPDC001450 | reverse complement strand
GTTGATTTTTGGCACGCTGTTGAGTTCTCAAGGAACGGTCGCTTCCTTTGTACTCACCCTCTCGGGCTTTCCTCCGGGCTTCCCTTCGGTGTTTCAAACTCTATCAGGGTTTTTCCGTCTCTCTGACCACTCTCCTGCAGGCATGCAGAAGGTGACCCCGAGATGGGATCCGACGAGTTTGGGTGCTACTTAACGGAGGCGCTTTCGCGTCGCTCTCCCTCAAGCAGGAGTACGACTGTACACGGGCCGTGGAAGCGCATGCAAATCGACTGGGCTGGTGGTCTAGACCACTACCTGATAGCTTCCATACGGAACGGCCACTTCATATGACATACGCTGCTGCTCAGTGCCGTCCGGGACAGGCAGTGACGGCCCGTACGCAGCTCCACTCCTGGGAGGCTTCCCATGACCACCGTGACGTCCCCTCTTGTTGGACGTGCCATCGGACTGGCCGCCGTGCCGGATCCGGTCTTCTCCGGGGCCATGGTCGGCCCGGGCACCGCGATCGACCCCGTGCGTGAGCCCTCCGAGGCCGTGGCGCCCGTGGACGGCGTCATCGTCTCCCTGCACCCGCACGCCTTCGTGGTGGTCGACGAGAGCGGGCACGGCGTGCTCACCCACCTCGGTATCGACACTGTCCAGCTCAACGGCGAGGGTTTCGAGCTGCTCGTCAACAAGGGCGACACCGTGACGCGTGGTCAGGGCATCGTGCGCTGGAACCCGGCCGCGGTCGAGGCCGCCGGCAAGTCGCCGGTGTGCCCTGTCGTGGCGCTCGAGGCCACCGCCGAGTCCCTCACCGACCTGCGTGACGGCGGCGACGTGAAGGCCGGCGACAGCCTCTTCTCCTGGAACTGACGACAGTGCCGTCGCAGGACGGCGTACCGGACAACCACCGCGGCGGCGGGACCCGCCGCACTATCGGAGACGGGTGAGATGGAGACAACGCTGCGAGGCGTCGGCGTGAGCCACGGTGTGGCGATCGGCGAGGTTCGGCACATGGGAACGGCGGTGCTCGAGCCGCCGGCCAAGCAGATCCCGGCGGAGGAGGCGGAGCGCGAACAGGGGCGGGCGCGCCAGGCCGTGGACGCTGTGGCGGCGGACCTGATGGCGCGCGGCAATCTGGCGGGGGGCGAAGCCCAGGCCGTGCTCGAGGCGCAGGCCATGATGGCGCAGGACCCCGAGCTGATGGCGGACGTGGACCGGCGGATTGCCGTCGGCAGCACGGCGGAGCGTGCGGTGTACGACGCCTTCGCCGCGTACCGCGAGCTGCTCGCCGGTGCCGGCGAGTACCTCGCCGGGCGCGTGGCCGACCTCGACGACGTGCGGAATCGTATCGTCGCCCGGCTGCTGGGCGTTCCCATGCCGGGTGTCCCGGACAGTGACGAGCCCTATGTGCTCGTGGCGCGCGATCTGGCTCCCGCCGACACCGCGCTGCTGGACCCGACGCTCGTGCTCGGTTTCGTGACCGAGGAGGGCGGGCCGACCAGTCACAGCGCGATCCTGGCGCGGGCGCTGGGGGTTCCGGCCGTCGTGGCGCTGCCGGGTGCCGGTGAGCTGGCCGAGGGCACGGTGATCGCGGTCGACGGCAGCACCGGCGACATCTTCGTGAACCCGAGCGAGGAGAAGAAGGCACAGCTGGAGGCCGCGGCTGCGGAGCGCAAGGCCGCGCTGGCCGCTTCGACCGGCCCGGGTGCCACGGCCGACGGGCACAAGATGCCGCTGCTGGCCAACGTCGGCGGACCGGCGGACGTGCCGGCGGCCGTGGAGGCCGGGGCCGAGGGTGTCGGTCTGTTCCGTACCGAGTTCCTGTTCCTGGACGACAGCAAGAACGCGCCGTCCGAGCAGAAGCAGGTCGAGGCCTACCGGCAGGTGCTGGAGGCGTTCCCCGAGGGTCGTGTCGTCGTGCGCGTGCTGGACGCGGGCGCCGACAAGCCCCTGGACTTCCTGACGCCCGCGGACGAGCCGAACCCGGCCCTGGGCGTGCGGGGTCTGCGGACGCTGCTGGACCACCCCGAGATCCTGCGTACGCAGCTGACCGCGCTGGCGGAGGCGGCGGAGGGGCTTCCCGTCTACCTTGAGGTCATGGCTCCCATGGTGGCGGACCGAGCGGACGCCAAGGCGTTCGCGGACGCCTGCCGGGAGGCGGGGCTGCGGGCCAAGTTCGGCGCGATGGTGGAGATCCCGTCGGCCGCGCTGCGGGCGCGTTCGATCCTGCAGGAGGTCGAGTTCCTGTCGCTGGGGACCAACGACCTCGCGCAGTACACGTTCGCGGCGGACCGGCAGGTGGGTGCGGTGTCCCGGCTCCAGGACCCGTGGCAGCCCGCGCTGCTCGACCTGGTCGCGCTGTCCGCCGAGGCGGCCAAGGCCGAGGGCAAGAGCTGCGGTGTGTGCGGGGAGGCCGCGTCCGACCCGCTGCTTGCCTGTGTGCTGACGGGGCTGGGTGTCACCTCACTGTCCATGGGTGCGGCGTCGATTCCTTATGTCCGGGCGACGCTGGCGAAGTACACGCTGGCCCAGTGCGAGCGGGCCGCCGCGGCCGCGCGTGCGGCGGACAGTGCCGACGAGGCGCGCAGTGCGGCTCAGGCGGTGCTGTCCGGCGAGTAGTCCGGCCGGCCGCTCGGTGTGTGTCGGGTTCAGGGGCGTCCCGCCTTCGGGTGGGGCGCCCCTGGCCCGTTCAGTGGCGGTGTCCCTGTGCCGTGCTCTCTCCTCCGAGGTGGGGTGGTGTGCAGTAGTCGACGCCTGGCTCGGGGGAGATGAGGTCGCCGGATTCGACGTCGGTGCAGTAGGCGTCGAAGACCTCGGACGCGGTGAGTGGTTCGAGTCCGCCGCCGCGCAGCCGCCAGCCATAGACGCGGTCGGCCGTGTCGGCGGTGGTGATACGCATGACGAGTCCGCCGGGGCTGTCGGTGGCGAGGCCCAGGGCGAGGACGCTGGTGAATTCGAGGGCTTCGGCCTCGTCGAGTTCGGTGGTGCCGTCGGTGTTCTCGTCGGCGTGGAGGACGGAGACGAGTGTTTCCGGTGCTCCAAAGACGCTGCAGACGAGGTGCCGGTCGCCGGGCCGGGCGGTGTCGAGGATGCGGGCGAGGAGGTCGGAGGCGCGGGTGAAGGCGGCGCGGCCGATGTCCTCGCCGCAGGTGCGGCAGGGGCCGAGGCGGGTCAGGAGGGTGGTGGCGTACTCCCAGGTGGCCTGTCGTACGGCTTCGTCGACGAGGGCGGGCACGAGGGTGGCGAGGGGGCTGCCGTCGTAGGGGATGGTGGGGCCGGTGGCCGCGAGTTCGGCGGTGAAGCGGGTGCGGCTGGCCGGGGCTTCCGGGTCGAGGCCCATGCCGGCGCAGAATTCGGCGTACTCCTCGGGGTCGAAGAGGGCCAGTGTGGTGTGGCTGCCCTGTGCCGCGCGGCTTTTCAGGAGGGCTTCCACCTGCTGGAGGTAGGTGGTGTGGTCGTCGAAGGCGAAGCTGCGGTAGCGCCGCATGGCGTGGAAGTCGTGGTCGTCGGTGAGCAGGCCGATGGTGCCGGCGATTTCGCGGCGCAGGACGCGTCGCATGGTCTGGTGGTCGGTGTGCGCCATGTTTCCCCCAATGCGCAGTCGATCAATGCTCACTCACAGTAACCGGCGGCACTGACAACGGTCCTGCTGGAGGCGGTCGCGGACCAGGCGGCACTGGATTTGCGCAGGTCAGGGTGAGGGGGCGCAGCTGGCCTGGGACTTTGTCGCCGTTTTCGGCGAATCCGAGGCCAGCCGTGGAGGGTGAGGCGCCGGCGGGTCAGGCGCGCTTGCGGGCCAGTTCCTCGTAGAAGCCCAGCAGGGCGAGGTTGTCGATGGACCCGGGGTTGACGGCCTTTTCCAGGGGCGTGCCCTGGAGAAGGCGCTTGACCGGGACCTCGATGCGCTTCCCGGTGAGGGTGTGCGGAACGCCCGGGACCTCGATGATCTCGTCGGGCACGTGGCGTGGCGAGAGCTGTTCGCGGATGGCCTGCTTGATGCGGTTCAGAAGTGCCTCGTCCAGGACGGCGCCGGGCACCAGGTGCACGAAGAGGGGCATCCAGTAGCCCCCGTCGGGCTGTTCGATCCCGATGACGAGGGACTCCTTGATCTCGGGCAGGCGTTCGACCACCTCGTAGATGTCGGCCGAGCCCATGCGCACGCCCTGCCGGTTGAGGGTGGAGTCGGAGCGGCCGTGGATGATCACGGAGCCGCGCGAGGTCACGGTGATCCAGTCGCCGTGGCGCCAGACGCCCGGGTAGGTGTCGAAGTAGCTGTCGTGGTAGCGGCTGCCGTCGGGGTCGTTCCAGAAGTGGATCGGCATCGAGGGCATGGGGTTGGTGACGACCAGCTCGCCCACCTCGTCGACGAGGGGCTTGCCGCTCGGGTCCCAGGACTGCAGGTCGGTGCCGAGGCCGGGCGCCTGGAGTTCGCCGATGTACACCGGCAGGGTCGGTACGGCTCCGGCGAAGCAGGAGCAGACGTCCGTGCCGCCACTGACGGAGGCGATCCACAGGTCCTCGCGGACCTCGTCGTGCAGCCAGCGGAATCCGTCGGGCGGCAGGGGGGAGCCGGTGGTGGCGACGCACTGTACCCGGGAGAGGTCGAAGTCGCGCGAGGGGTGCACGTCCGCCTTGCGGCATGCCATGACGTAGGCGGCCGAGGTGCCGTAGAGGGTGGCTCCGGTGCGTTCGGCGACGCGCCACTGGGCTCCGGTGTCCGGGTAGCCGGGGCTGCCGTCGTACAGGACGATCGTCGTGCCCGTGAGCAGGCCGGAGACGAGGAAGTTCCACATCATCCAGCCGGTCGAGGTGTACCAGAAGAAACGGTCCTCGGGGCCGAGGTCGCAGTGCAGGCCGAGCTGCTTGAGGTGCTCGACGAGGATGCCGCCCTGGGACTGGACGATGGCCTTGGGCAGGCCGGTCGTGCCGGAGGAGTACAGCACCCACAGGGGGTGGTCGAAGGGGACCTGTTCGAAGTCGGGTTCGGTGTCGGCGGCCGTCAGCGCCGACCACTCCAGGGCGCCCTCGGGTGCCTCGGTGCCGAGGAGCGGGATGTGGACGACGGCGCGCAGCGTGGGCAGCTCGCGGCGCAGCTCGGCGACGATCTCACGGCGGTCGTGTTCCTTGCCGCCGTAGCGGTACCCGTCGACGGTGAACAGTACGACCGGTTCGACCTGCTGGAAGCGGTCGAGGACGCTGCGGGCGCCGAAGTCGGGGGCGCAGGAGGTCCAAACGCCGCCCACGGCGGCCGTGGCGAGGAGCGCGACGACGGCCTGGGGGATGTTCGGGAGGTAGCCGCTGACGCGGTCGCCGGGGCGGACGCCGAGGGCGCGGAGTTCGGCGGCGAGTGAGCCCACCTGGCGGCGCAGCTCGGACCAGGTCACCGGGCTCGGTTCGTGGGTCTCGTCGACGTACAGGAGGGCGGGCTCGTCGGCTCGGTCGGCGGCCGCGCGCAGGGCGTGCTCGGCGTAGTTGAGAGTGGCTCCGGGGAACCACTGGGCGCCCGGCATCGAGCGGTCGCCCAGGACGCGCGCGTAGGGGGTCGAGAAGCGGACGTCGAACCACTCCGTCACGGCTTTCCAGAAGGTGTCCAGTTGTTCGACGGACCACCGGTGCAGTGCCGGGTAGCCTCCCTCGGCCGGGGCACCGTGGTGCTCGGCGGCCCATGCCTGGAACTTGGTGATGCGCGCCTGGGCGATCCGCTCGGGATCGGGCTGCCAGAGCGGCTGGAGGTTCGCTGTCGACATGGGGCGGCTCCCGGGCTGTGCGCGTCGTGTGCGTCGGTCCGCGCACGGGCTGGGGTGTGCGCGTGACACGGCTGACAGGGACGATGCCATGTGATCGACTTCTGCACCAGGGTGCGCCCCACATAGTCCGTGTCGTGAAGATGTGGTCCCGGCACGGGTGAACGGCAGTTGAACGACACGCGCGCGTGGGGCGGTCAGTGGCAGGGTGAGCAGCATGGACGGTCGTGACCTGGTGCGTTCGGTGAGTGTGGTCGGTTCGGGGAGGGCGGCACAGGGATTGCGTACCGTGCGGGCCGCATGGCGCAGGAGGCGTATCGATGCCGCAGGGCTGCCGCCGCGCGGTGCCGAGCGCGCGCGGGTGCCGGGGCAGGTACAGGATGTGGAGCCGGGGCCCGGGGGCGGTCTGATCCGGTTCAGCCGGTCCGAGCTGCGGATCACCGTCGCGGTCAACGGGGCCGTCTTCTGGGGCTGGGACGGGGCGGGTCCGGAGCCGTCGTACGCGCTCGCCGGGAGTTGTCCCGAGCCGGATCCGCGGGTGGTGCTGGAACCGGACAAGGACGGCGGCTGGCGGGTGGTGGCCGAGCGGGTGACGGTCGTCGTCTCCCGCCACGGCGCGCTGGAGGTGTGCACGCCCGGCGGTGTGGTGCTGCGGCGGGACATACCGCCGCGCTGGTGGGAGCCGGTCGACGGGGGCACGGCGCGGTGGATGCAGCGGTCCGAGGTGGCCGCGGACGCCCGCTTCTTCGGCCTGGGCGGGCGCGCTGCGGGTCCGCGGCTGCGGGACGGCACGTACCAGCTGTGGAACACCGACCCGGGCCGGGCGTTCGGCCCCGGGGACGATCCGCTCTACCTGACCATGCCGGTGCAGCTCGTGGTGGCCGACGCAGCTGCCCATCTGGTGTTCCACGACACCTCCTGGGACGGCACGGTGACCTTGCGGGAGGGCGAGGAGGGCGCGGGGTCCGGGCACGACCGCGTGGGGCGCTGTGAGCTGCGGATGGACGGCGGTCCGCTGCGCGGCTGGGTGATGGTGGGGACCCCCGCGCGCGTGCTGCACACCTGGGCCTCGCTGACCGGGGCGCCGGCGCTGCCGCCCGCGTGGGCGCTCGGCCATCATCACGCGCGCTGGGGCTTCGGCAGCGAGCAGGAGGTGCGCCGGATCGTCGCGGGCTACCAGGAGCGCGGTCTGCCGCTGGACGCCGTCCACCTGGACATCGACCACTACGCGGACCACCAGGTGTTCACCGTCGACCAGGAGCGCTTCCCGAAGCTTCCGGGGCTCGCGGAGGAGCTGCGCCGGGAAGGGATCCGGCTGGTGTCGATCGTCGACCCGGCGGTGAAGGCCGCGCCGGGCAACGCCGTCTACGACAGTGGGACGGCGATGGACGCGTTCGTGCGGGACGCCTCGGGGCGGACGGTACGGGGTGAGGTGTGGGCCGGCGAGTCGGTCTTCCCGGACTTCACGCACGAGCGCGTGCGCAAGTGGTGGGGCGGGCTGTACGAGGAGCGGCTGGGACAGGGCTTCGCGGGGTTCTGGCACGACATGAACGAGCCGACGTCGTTCAACGCCTTCGGTGAGTCGACACTGCCGCGTTCGGCCCGCCACGCCCTGGAGGGCCGCGGCGGCGACCACCGGGAGGCCCACAACGTGTACGCGCTGTGCATGGCCAGAGCGGGCTACGAGGCGCTGCGCGAACTGTCGCCCCAGGAGCGGCCGTTCCTGTTCTCGCGGTCCGGCTGGGCGGGCATGCACCGCTACGGGGGCACCTGGTCCGGAGACGTGGCGACGGGCTGGCCGGGGCTGCGGGCCTCTCTGTCGCTGGTGCTGGGGCTCGGCCTGTGCGGGGTGCCGTACTCGGGGCCGGACGTCGGCGGCTTCGACGGGTCTCCGTCGCCGGAGCTGTATCTGCGGTGGTTCCAGCTCGGCGCGTACCTGCCGTTGTTCCGTACGCACGCGAGTCTGCAGGCGGGGCGCAGGGAGCCCTGGGAGTTCGGCCCCGAGGTGCTGGAGCACGCGCGCGTGGCGCTGCTCGAACGCCGGCGCCTGCTGCCGTACTTCATGACGCTGGCCCACCTGGCCCGGCGCACCGGCGCGCCCTATGTGCGGCCGCTGTGGTGGGGGGCGCCGGAGGACCGCGCGCTGCGCGACTGCGAGGACGCGTTCCTGCTGGGCGACGGCCTCCTGGTGGCGCCCGTGCTGGACCCGGGGGCTGACCGGCGTGCGGTGCAGCTGCCGCGGGGCCGCTGGTACGACACGGTGACGGAGGAGGCGTACGAGGGTCCGGCGCAGATTCTGGTCGACGCGCCGCTGTCGCGGATTCCGGTGCTCGCGCGCGCGGGTGCGGTTCTTCCCGTGCGCGGCGAGGACGGCGGGCTCGAGCTGGAGGTCTGGGCGCCCGCCCGGGGACGGACCGGGGGCGGACTGGTCGTGCCGGACGCGGGCGACGGGTGGGACGAGCCGGAGCCGGAGCGCTACGCCGCCCGCTGGCAGGGCCGGCGGGTGGTCGTCACCCGGGAGCGGGAGGACGGCGCCGGTGAGCCGTCCCACCCGGTGCGTGTTCGGGGCCTCGGCTGAGCGGTCCGCTCAGATGTAGCGGCCCTCGAACCACGCCCGCACGGCCACCGTGTGCAGCGGGAAGGCGAGTTCCTCGGGCCTGCGCAGCAGGTGCCAGCCCTCGGTCTCGTCCGTGGCGTCGGAGGGCGGCAGCCCTTCGGCCGGGCGTTCCGGGAGAAGTCCGAACAGCAGCAGATGCCCGTCGGGTGAGCTCATGGCGTCCACGAGGCGCACGTCGCGGACGGCCGCGTCGATGCCCGTCTCCTCCTTGAGCTCGCGGACGACGGCGTGCCTCCAGTCCTCCCGGTCGTCGATGTAGCCGCCGGGCAGCGCCGTGCCTCCGCGCGCGGGGGCGATGGTGCGGGTGACGACGACCAGGGCGGTGCCCTTGGTGTCGTACACGGGCTGGAGCGCGATCGCGACCGGCAGGGGATTGCGATAGGCGACGGTCCCGCAGGACGGGCAGGTGCGCGGCCAACCGGAGACGCCCTCTCCATAGGGCGCTCCGCAGCTCGAACAGTGGGAGTCCGGCGCGGAGTTGGCAGTTGCGTGCTGAATTTCGGACACGCGCGGACTGTATCCGATCAGAGGAAGGACGTGTTCCGCCAGCGGCGAGCAGGGTGGCGGCTGGATCAGGAGGGGCGGCCGGGACCACCCCCGTCGGCCCCGGCCGCACCTCCTGATACCACGACGCCGGAAGGGGCCGTCCGGTTCGCCGGGACGCCTGCCCATTTCCTGATACCCGTGGCAGACTCCTGACGCATCGTCAGATTACGGCGCCGGGAGGAACATTGACACGCACCCGCACACCCGCGGTCTCCGACTGGTTCACCGGCGAGGGCGGCGACTTCCGGCTCCTGGGCACCCGCTGCACGTCCTGCGCCTCGGTCTTCTTTCCACGCGAGGACGTCCACTGCCGCAATCCGCACTGCGCGGGCGGCACCGCCCTGGAGGAGGTCCCTCTGTCACGAACGGGTCGCATCTGGTCGTACACCGACAGCCGGTATCGTCCTCCGTCACCCTATGTGAGCGATCCGGAACTTCCGTGGGAGCCGTACGCGTTGATCGCGGTGGAGCTGGAGTCCGAGCGGATCGTGGTGCTGGGACAGGCGGTTCCCGGGGTCACCGTCGCCGATCTGACGGTGGGCATGCAGGTGGAGGCCGTCCCCGGGGTGCTCGACGAGGACGCGGAGACGACCTGGACGACCTGGCAGTGGCGGCCGACGGGGGTGACGGCATGACGGCGGACGTGGTGGTGCTCGGCGTGGGCATGCATCCCTGGGGCAAGTGGGGGCGCAGCTTCGTCGAGTACGGGACGGCGGCGGCCCGTGCCGCCCTCGCCGACGCCGGTCTCGGCTGGCCGGACGTCGGCTCGGTCGTGGGCGCGGACACGGTGCGTGGCGGATATCCGGGATACGTGGCGGGGGCGACGTTCGCCAAGGCCCTGGGCTGGCAGGGAGCCCGGGTCGCCAGTGTGTACGCGGCGTGCGCCTCCGGCGCGCAGGCGATCGCGGCGGCGCGGGCGCAGATCCTCGCCGGCCTCGCGGACGTCGTGCTCGTGGTGGGGGCGGACGCCGCGCCCAAGGGGTTCTTCCGGCCGGCGGGCGGGGACCGGCCCGACGATCCGGACTGGCTGCGCTTCCGCCTGCTGGGCGCGACGAACCCAACGTACTTCGGGCTGTACGCGCGCCGGCGGATGGCGGTGCACGGTGACACCCCGGAGGACTTCGCGCTGGTCAAGGTGAAGAACGCGGCACTGGGGGCGCTCAACCCGTACGCGCGCTACCGCAAGCGGGTCACCGCCGAGGAGGTGGCCGCCTCCGCCGTGGTCGCCGATCCGCTGCGGCTGCTCGACATCTGCGCCACCTCCGACGGCGGCGCCGCGCTGGTGCTGTGCAGCCTGGACTTCGCGCGCCGGCACGGTGCGGCGCGGCCGGTCCGGATCCGGGCCGTGTCGACGGTGACCCCGCGGTTCCCGAGCACGGTGCTGGACCTGCCGGACATCGCCACGGACTCCGCCGTGGCGGTGCCGGCTCCGGGCGAGACCTTCCGGGCGTCCATCGCCCGAGCCGCCTACGAGGAGGCGGGCATCGGCCCCGAGGACCTGTCCCTGGCGGAGGTGTACGACCTGTCGACCGCGCTGGAACTGCAGTGGTACGAGGACCTGGGACTGTGCGGCGAGGGCGAGGGCGCGAAGCTGCTGCGGGAGGGCGCGACGGCGCCGGACGGCCGCATCCCCGTCAACACCAGCGGCGGGCTCGCCTCCTTCGGTGAGGCGGTACCAGCCCAGGCGATCGCCCAGGTCTGTGAGGTGACCTGGCAGTTGAGGGGGGCCGCGGGCGACCGGCAGGTCGCCGGTGCGCGCGTCGGGATCACGGCGAACCAGGGGTTGTTCGGGCACGGATCGTCGGTGGTCGTGGTGCGGTGAGCGGCGCCCCGCCCGGGTGTCGTGCAACGGGAGAGACTCACGAGGACTTCCACGCTGTGTGACCACCCCGGAATCCTGCGTGAACGTCTCATGAACTGCCCCTGGGCATAGCCGGGCAGCGCAATCATGCTCCCGTGCACTCCTGGACGGATACTCTCCGCTTCGCCTTCCAGCCAGTGGTCAACCTGAGGACGGGCGCGGTCGCCGCACTGGAGATACTCGCACGCCCGGAGACCGGCGACATCCTGGCCGAGGCCCGCCGAGACCCCGAACTCGACGGCAGGTTGGCCGTGTTGGCACTGCGGGCGGCGACTCACAAGGAGACGCTGCTGCCGTTGCACGTCAACGTGTTCGCGGCCACGCTCGGCGACCTCGGCGGCCTCACCCCGCTGCACGACGCCGTACGCGCTGCGGGC
The DNA here is from genome assembly GCF_053597295.1 of Streptomyces sp. NPDC001450. Taxonomy (NCBI): domain Bacteria; kingdom Bacillati; phylum Actinomycetota; class Actinomycetes; order Kitasatosporales; family Streptomycetaceae; genus Streptomyces; species Streptomyces sp. NPDC001450. The sequence continues at coordinate 176,826 of NZ_JBSFHY010000017.1, read as the reverse complement.
CGGATGCCCTGGGAGGTGACCCTCGACATCGTGCCGCCCTACACGCACGTGCCGCAGCGGGCTCTGCTGGAGGCGGTGGCCTCGCTGCGCGAGCAGGGATTCCGGATCAGCGCGGACGGCATCGGGGACGGGGACGTACCCCTCAGGCTGCTCACGGACCTGTCTCCCGACCTGATCAAGCTCGACGGCTCTCTGCTGTCCCGGCCGGCCATGGTGCGGGCGATGCGGACACTGTGCGAGCAGCTGGGCGCGCTGGTGGCGGTGGAGGGCGTGGAGACCGAACTGCAGTGCGCGGTCGCGCTGTCGGCTGGTGCCCAGCTCGCCCAGGGCGAGCTGTTCGCGCCGCCGGCCCGGATCCCGGCGGCGGACGTATACGTTCCGCCCAGCTCTCCCGGCGCCCTGGCCATGCCCAGGCCCGGGCCCGGGCCGTCGGTACGGGAGTTCGTGCGGCCCGCCGCAGTCCTGCCGGTCACGGCTTCGGCCGGGCAGGTGCGGGCGCTGCTGACCGGCTCGCCGGACGTCTCCGGGGTGTTGCTCGTGGACCAGGCCGGGGTGCCGGTCCGGTCGGTGCACCGGTCGCGTTTTCTGCTGTCGATGTCCGGCCGGTACGGGCACGCCCTGTACGCGGACCGGCCGGCCTTCAAGCTGAGCGACGCGCCGCGCACGGTGGGTGTCGACGCCACCGCCTGGGAGGTGCTGGACGTGGTGGCGATCGGCGGCCGCGACCGCACCTCGGACGACGTGGCGGTCGTCGACCACCACGGCCGGTGCGTGGGCGTCGTACGGCTCGCGGACCTCGTGCGGGCGCTGGCCGAGACCCGGGTGGAGGAGGCGGCGGGGCTCAATCCGCTGACCCGGCTGCCCGGTTCGGACGCGATCACGAGTGAGGTGGACCGGCGGATCGGCGACGGGCGGGCGTTCGCGCTCAGCTGGCTGGACATCGACCACTTCAAACAGGTCAACGACGGTGCCGGCTTCGCGGCGGGCGACGAGCTGATCCGGTCGGTGGGCCGCGCGCTGGAGCAGGCGGCGGCACGGCACGCGCGCGTGGGGCACATCGGTGGCGACGACTTCCTGCTGCTGGCCGAGGAGGAGGCGCTCGATCCGCTGGTCGCCGGGGTGCTCGACGCCCCCTGGTCGGCGGGCGGGCGCCCCGTCACGCTGTCCCTGGCGACCGTCGTGTGCCTGCCCGGCAGCGTGTCCGACCACCGGCAGGCCGCCGCCCATCTCGCTCCGCTGAAGAAGGCGGCGAAGGCGCTGCGCGGGACCAGCTGGGTGATCGCGCGCGCGGGGCTGCCCGGACACGAGATCCGGCGCGGTGCCGGGGCGGCCCCGGCCCAGGCAGGGTACGCGACGGCCGAGCCCCTCGGATGAACGGACCTGCTGCATACGGCCGTTGAGTGCCCACCTGCGGGAGGGAACCGTCGGCGTGCGATTCGCGGTAACCGCTGTCACCGTTGCCGTCAGCAACCTTGACGGTCCCGTGGTGCCGGTGAACACTTCCGGGTGTCAGCCGACATCGCCGTACATTCGCGGCGTAATCAGGCACTGCGCCACGGGCCTTGTGCTTCTCTGCGGTCCGTCCCCCCAGAGGCGATCCGGCTGCGACGGCAACGCTCGTCACGGACGCCGGGCGGGGCGCGGGGCCCTCCCCGCCTTCGGCTGAAGTCGCCAAGGGAACCGTTCCTGCACGGAAGGCCGGGGCGCTCGCCCCGGACCGGCGCCAAGGGAGCCGCCATGAGCAACGGAGACATTTTCGTCGGCGAGGTCATCGGCACCGCGATCCTGATCCTGTTCGGTGCCGGTGTCTGCGCCGCCGTCACCCTCAGACACTCCAAGGCACGCGCGTCCGGGTGGGTCGTCATCGCGTTCGGCTGGGGATTCGGCGTGCTCGCGGGCGCGTACACCGCCGCTCCCCTCTCCGGCGGCCAGCTCAATCCCGCGGTCACCATCGGCATCGCCGTGGACACCGGCAAGTGGGGCAAGGTCTGGATCTATCTGCTCGGCCAGATCGTCGGCGCGATGCTGGGCGCCGCCCTCGCCTACCTGGTGTATCTCGCGCAGTTCCAGGCCAACGTCCGCAAGGAGGGCACGGCCGAGGGGAGCGCCGGCGAGCCGGTGGCGACCCTCGGCATCTTCTCGACCATCCCGGAGATCCGGAACCCGGTCGCCAACCTCATCACCGAGATCATCGCGACGATGGCCCTCGTGCTGCCGATCCTCGCCTTCGGGCTGACGAAGGGGCTCGGCGAGTCCGGCATCACGGTGCTGATCGTCTCGCTGCTCGTCGTAGGGATAGGACTCTCCCTCGGCGGGCCCACCGGATACGCCATCAACCCGGCACGTGACCTCGGCCCGCGCGTCGTGCACACCTTCCTGCCGATCCCGAACAAGGGCACGTCCGACTGGGGTTACGCATGGATCCCGGTCGTCGGCCCGCTGATCGGCGGGGCACTCGCGGGCCTCGTCTACAACGTGGCCTTCTGACCCAGCGACCCGACCCAGCGACCCAGGGACAGCCATGACGGATTCCGCCGAGAAGTACGTCGCCGCCATCGACCAGGGCACCACGTCCAGCCGCTGCATCATCTTCGACCACGGCGGCGCGATCGTCGCCGTGGACCAGCGCGAGCACCGCCAGATCTTCCCGAAGCCGGGCTGGGTGGAGCACGACGCCACCGAGATCTGGTCCAAGGTGCAGGCCGTGGTGGCGGGGGCGCTCGCCAAGGCCGGACTGCGCGCCGACCAGTTGAGCGCCCTCGGCATCACGAACCAGCGGGAGACCACGGTTCTGTGGGACCGCGCCACGGGCAAGCCCGTGCACAACGCGATCGTCTGGCAGGACACCCGTACCGCTGCGCTGTGCAACGAACTGGGCGGCGCCGACGGCCAGGACCGCTTCCGCGACCAGACCGGACTGCCGCTGGCCAGCTACTTCTCCGGGCCCAAGGCAGCCTGGCTGCTGGACAACGTGCCGGGCCTCAGGGACCGCGCCGAACGCGGCGAGATCGCTTTCGGCACCATCGACTCCTGGCTGATCTGGAACCTCACCGGCGGCACCGACGGCGGCCGGCACGTCACCGACGTCACGAACGCCGGCCGCACCATGCTGATGAACCTGGAGACTCTCCAGTGGGATCCCTCCATCCTCTCCGCGATGAACGTGCCGGGGGCGGTCCTGCCCGAGATCAGGTCGTCCGCCGAGGTGTACGGCACCGCCGTCGGCCAGCTCGCCGGAGTGCCCGTGGCCTCGGCGCTGGGCGACCAGCAGGCCGCCGTGTTCGGACAGGCCTGCTACGACGTCGGCACCGCGAAGAACACCTACGGCACCGGCAGCTTCCTGCTGCTCAACACCGGTGACCGGCCGGTGCCGTCCAAGAGCGGGCTGCTGACGACGATGGGCTACAAGATCGGCGACGAGGCGCCGGTGTACTGCCTGGAGGGGTCCATAGCGATAACGGGTGCGCTGGTCCAGTGGTTCCGCGACCAGCTCGGCATCATCCGTAGCGCCGACGAGATCGAGACCCTGGCGGCGAGCGTCGAGGACAACGGCGGCGCCTACATCGTGCCGGCCTTCTCGGGACTGTTCGCTCCCTACTGGCGATCCGACGCGCGCGGGGTCGTCACCGGGCTGACCCGGTACGTCACCAAGGCCCACCTGGCGCGCGCGGTGCTGGAGGCGACGAGCTGGCAGACGAGGGAGGTCGTGGACGCCATGTACCAGGACTCCGGGGTGCGGATCACGACCCTGAAGGTCGACGGCGGCATGACGAAGAACAACCTGCTCATGCAGCACCAGGCGGACGTCCTCGGCGTGCCGGTGATCCGGCCCCGGGTCTCCGAGACCACCTGCCTGGGCGCCGCCTACGCGGCCGGCCTGGCGACGGGCGTGTGGAACGACCTGGACGAGCTGAAGTCGCACTGGCAGAAGGACGCGGAGTGGACGCCGGCGATGGAGGCGTCGGTGCGCGACCGCGAGTACCACAACTGGCGCAAGGCGGTGGAGAAGAGCTTCGGCTGGCTGGAGGACGACGAAGCCTAGGAGTCGCGCGCGCCACGCGCGCCTGCGGCCCCGCCCAGGGACCACGGCCCGTACCCCGGTCGGCGGGGGTACGGGCCGTGCCGTGGCTCAGGTGGTGAGGGCCTGGCGGCGTTCGGCCGCGTACTCCATCGCATGCTGGACGACACCGATGAGGACCTCCTTGACCGACTCCCGGTCGCGGGCGTCGGTCAGCAGGACGGGCACGTCGTCGTCCAGGTCGAGGGCCTGGCGGACGGCGTCCGCGGGGTATCGGGCCGCGCCCTCGAAGCAGTTGACGCCGACGACGAAGGGTATGCCGCGCCGCTCGAAGTAGTCGACGGCGGCGAAGCAGTCCTCCAGGCGGCGCGTGTCGGCGAGGACCACGGCGCCGAGCGCACCCTCGGACAGCTCGTCCCACATGAACCAGAACCGTTCCTGCCCGGGCGTTCCGAACAGGTACAGCACAAGGTCCTCGCGCAGGGTGATGCGGCCGAAGTCCATGGCCACGGTGGTGGTGTGCTTGCCCTCCACGCCGCTGATGTCGTCGACCGGGCGCCCGGCCTCGGTCAGCGACTCCTCAGTGCGCAGCGGCCTGATCTCGCTGACCGCGCCGACGAGGGTCGTCTTGCCCACGCCGAAGCCGCCGGCCACCAGGATCTTGAGCGTGACGGGCTCGACCGGGGGCATGCCGCGTTCAGTACGCCCGAGGATCATCGATGTCTTCTCCTGCTTGATGGTGGTCGGGCGACGGTCGGCCGTAGCCGCCGCCACCGGGGGTTTCGATGACGAGTACGTCGCCGGGACCGACGTCCGCCGATCCGCTTCCGCCGAGTTCGGTGACCGTGCCATCGGCCCGCTCCACCCGGTTGGCGCCGAGCGCGCCGGGCTCGCCGCCCGCCATGCCGTACGGCGGCACGCGGCGGTGCTGGGAGAGCGTGGAGACGGTCATGGGTTCGAGGAAGCGGATGCGGCGCACGGCACCGTCCCCGCCGCGCCGGCGTCCGGCGCCGCCGCTCCCCCGCCGGACGGCGAACTCCTCGAGCCTGACGGGCAGCCGCCACTCCAGCACTTCGGGGTCGGTGAGCCTTGAGTTGGTCATGTGCGTCTGTACGACGTCGGCGCCGGGGAAGCCGTCGCCGGCGCCGGATCCGGAGGCGACCGTCTCGTAGTACTGGTGGCGTTCGTTGCCGAAGGTCACGTTGTTCATGGTCCCGGAGCCCTCCGCCTGGACACCCAGCGCGGCGTACAGGGCGCCCGTGATGGCCTGGGAGGTCTCGACGTTGCCCGCGACGACGGCGGCGGGCGGCTCGGGGGCGAGCATCGAGCCGGGAGGCACGACGATGTCCAGGGGGCGCAGACAGCCGTCGTTGAGCGGGATGTCCTCGGCGACCAGGGTGCGGAAGACGTACAGTACGGCCGCGTTGACCACCGAGAAGGGGGCGTTGAAGTTGGTGGCGAGCTGCGCGGAGGTGCCGGTGAAGTCGATGGTCGCGCGGCGCCCTGCACGGTCGACGCGCACGCGGACGCGGATGACGGCGCCGGAGTCCGTCTCGTAGGCGTACTCCCCGTCGTCCAGGGCGTCGATGACCCGGCGGACCGCTTCCTCCGCGTTGTCCTGGACGTGCCGCATGTAGGCCTGTACGACGTCGAGGCCGAACTCCTCGATCATGCGGCGGACTTCGTCGACGCCCTTGCGGTTGGCGGCGATCTGGGCGCGCAGGTCGGCGAGGTTGGTGCGGACGTTGCGGGAGGGATAGGGCGCCTCGGCGAGCAGGCGGTGGGTCTCCTCCTCGCGGAAGCGGCCGTTCTCGGCGAGCAGCCAGTTGTCGAAGAGGACGCCCTCCTCCTCGATGGTGCGGCTGTGCGCGGGCATGGAGCCGGGGGCGATGCCGCCGATCTCGGCGTGGTGGCCGCGGGAGGCGACGTAGAAGAGGATCTTCGGCTCACTCTCCGTGTCCATCGCGGAGTCGGTGTCGAAGACCGGGGTGATCACGGTGACGTCGGGCAGGTGGGTGCCGCCGTGGTACGGGTCGTTGACGGCGTAGGTGTCACCGGGTCGCATCGACGTGCCGCGGCGGCGGATGACCTCTTTGACGCTGGTGCCCATGGAGCCCAGGTGGACTGGGATGTGGGGCGCGTTGGCCACCAGGTTTCCGTCCGGGTCGAACAGGGCGCAGGAGAAGTCCAGACGCTCCTTGATGTTGACGGACTGGGCCGTGGACTCCAGCCGGGCGCCCATCTGTTCGGCGATCGACATGAAGAGGTTGTTGAAGACCTCAAGCCGAACCGGGTCGGCTTTTGTGCCGAGATCGGAACTCTGCGTAACCGCCGCGCGTTCCATGAGCAGATGCCCGTCGTCGGTCGCAGCGGCCCGCCAGCCGTCGTCGACGACGGTCGTGGCGCCGGGCTCGGTGATGACCGCGGGTCCGGTGACGGTTTCGCCGGGCGGAAGGGCCTCCCGGCGGTGGAGGGGTACGTCGCGCCAGGCGCCGCCGGTGTGGAGGCGGACGGTCTCGGGGGCGGCGGGGTGGCCCTCGTACGGGGCGAGGGCGGAGAGATCGGGGGGTGCGGTGATGCCGGTGGCTTCGACGGAGAGGGCTTCGACGACGATCGGGCGGTCGAGGGTGAAGGAGTACGTGGCGCGATGACGTTCTTCGAAGGCGTGCCTCATGGTGTCGGGCTCGGTGAGCGCGACGGTGAGGGTGGTGTCCGTGCCGTCGTAGCGCAGCTGGGCGCGGCGGGTGACCTCGACGCGGTCCTCCGGGACGTCCTCGGCGAGGAGTTCGGCGCGCGCGGCGGCCTCCAGATCGTCGGCCGTCTTGCGGATGCCGGGCATCGAGGCGGCCTCCAGGGCTGCCTCGACGGACTGTTCGCGCATGGCCGTGGTGTCGGCGAGGCCGATACCGAGGGCGGAGAGGAGGCCCGCCATGGGGGGTACGAGAACGGTGCGGATGCCGAGCGAGTCCGAGACGCTGCACGCGTGCTGGCCGCCCGCGCCACCGAAGGTGGTGAGGGCGTAGCGGGTGACGTCGTGACCCTTCTGGACGGAAATTCGCTTCACGGCGTTGGCGATGTTGGCGACGGCGATCTGCAGGTAGCCCTCGGCCACCTGCTCGGGGGTGCGGTCGTCGCCGGTCCGCTCGCGGATCTCGCGCGCGAGGGCGGTGAAGCGTTCCCGGACCAGGGCGGCGTCCAGCGGCTGGTCGCCGTCCGGGCCGAACACCCTGGGGAAGTGGGCGGGTTGGATGCGGCCGAGCATCACGTTGGCATCGGTGACGGTGAGCGGGCCGCCGGCGCGGTAGCAGGCGGGGCCGGGGTCGGCGCCGGCCGAGTCGGGGCCGACGCGGTAGCGGGAGCCGTCGAAGTGGAGCACGGAGCCGCCGCCCGCGGCGACGGTGTGGATGTCCAGCATGGGGGCGCGCAGCCGGACGCCCGCGATCTGGGTGGTGAAGACGCGCTCGTACTCGCCGGCGAAGTGCGAGACGTCGGTGGAGGTGCCGCCCATGTCGAAGCCGATGACGCGGTCGAAGCCGGCGCGCTGGGACATGCGGGCCATGCCGACGATGCCGCCGGCCGGCCCGGAGAGGATGGCGTCCTTGCCGCGGAACTGCCCCGCCTCGGTGAGCCCGCCGTTGGACTGCATGAACATCAGCCGCACCCCACGGAGTTCGTCGGCGACGTGGCGGATGTAGCGGTGCAGCACGGGCGACAGGTAGGCGTCGACGACGGCGGTGTCCCCGCGCGGGACGAGTTTCATCAGGGGGCTGGTCTCGCTGGACAGCGAGATCTGCGGGAATCCGGTGCGGGCGGCGAGGTCGCCGACGGCGCGTTCGTGGGCCGGGTGGAGATGGCTGTGGAGGCAGACGACGGCGACCGCGCGGATCCCGTCGTCGTAGGCCCGCTGGAGGGGGCCCGCGAGGGCGTCGAGGTCGGGGGCCCGCAGGACGGTGCCGTCGGCGGCGATGCGTTCGTCGACCTCGATCACGCGTTCGTAGAGCAGCTCGGGCAGGTCGATGCGGCGGGCGAAGATGCTGGGGCGGTTCTGGTAGGCGATGCGCAGGGCGTCGCGGAAGCCGCGGGTGATCACCAGGAGGGTGCGTTCGCCCTTGCGTTCCAGCAGGGCGTTGGTGGCGACCGTGGTGCCCATGCGGACGGCGTCGATCGGCTCCGGGGAGCCGTCGAGCAGTGCGCGTACGCCGGCGACGGCCGCGTCCGCGTACCGGGCGGGGTTGTCGGACAGCAGTTTGTGCGTGAGCAGGCGGCCGTCCGGGCGACGCGCGACGATGTCGGTGAAGGTGCCGCCTCGGTCGACCCAGAACTGCCAGCCTGTCACGTCACTACTCCGCTTCCGCGCCGGTCACAGCGCCCGGAGGCCGTTGATCACGTCGCGCAGAATACTCTCGTCCGGCAGCTCCGCCGGGGGCACCGGACGCGTCACATGGACGAGTTCCGCGTGCACGAGGTCCCCGATGAGGACGCGCACCACTCCGATGGGCAGGTCGAGCTCCGCGGCGAGTTCCGCGAGCGACTGCGGTGCCGCACGGCAGAGCCCGACGATGTCCACGTGCTCCGGGGAGAGCGTCGGGTCCGTCTCCGGATCCCCGGCGTGGGGTTCGGTGACGACCACCGCGATCAGATCGAGGCGGTGCTGGGCCGGACTCGTGGTGCGGCCGCGCGTCATGGCGTACGGACGGACGACCGGTCCGGCCTCGTCGTCGAACCAGTGGCTTCTTCCCTGACCGTCTACGCTCATGTCATCCCACTACCCGCCTGCGGGGAGATCGGTGCGCGGAGCGGCGCCCAGATGCACACCGACCCGCTTGACCAGCAGCGTCATCTCGTAGGCGACCTGCCCGACGTCGGAGTCGGCGTCCGAGAGGACCGCGAGGCAGCTGCCGTCCCCGGCGGCGGTGACGAACAGGAAGGCGTCGTCGAGCTCGACCACGGTCTGCCGGACGCTGCCCGCCTCGAAGTGCCGGCCCACGCCCTTGGCGAGGCTGTGGAAGCCGGACGCGACCGCGGCCAGGTGCTCGCTGTCCTCCCTGGTCAGGTCCTTGGACACGCCCGTGGGCAGACCGTCGCCGGAGAGCACGACGGCCTTGCGGATGCTGGCGACCCGGTCGACGAGCTCGTCAAGGAGCCAGTTCAGCTCCCCCTTGTTGGTCTCCGTGTGGCCGGTGGCCTTCGGTGCGGTCATCGACCGTCCCCCTTAGTCGTTCCTGGTGCTGTGCCGTTGCGAGCGTCGCCCGCGGCGTTCTCCTCACGGCCGCGCTGCCAGCCCCGCTGGAGCGAGGCCATCCGGCTGCGGACCTCGTCGGCGTCGCGGTCGGCGGGCTGCGCCGCGCGTTCCGGGCGCCGTTCGGCTTCCTGCTTCAGCTGCGGGGCCAGGTTGGCCTGTCGTACGCGCCGGGGCAGCGGCCCGGATCCCGCGCCGCCGGTGGGCGGGACGCCGTCGTCCGGGCCGCCGCCGGAAGCGGCCGCCGCGGGCCGGGGCCGCCGGGGCAGCGCCGGAGCTTCGGAGGTCTGGTTCCCGCCGCCGGGCGCGGTGGCCGTGCGCTCGTCGCCGCGGTCGGCGAGTCCGGTGCGCCGGGCCGCCTCACCGCGGCGGCGCGCGGGCAGGGGAGCCAGTCCCCCGGTCTCGGAGCGCCGCGGGCCGGCCGCGGGCTGCTCGTCCGGTTCGCCGCGGCGGGACCGCTGCTCTGTGACGGGCCTGCCGTGCGAGCTGACCAGCTTCGGCGTCCGGCGCCGGGGCAGCGGTACGGGGCCGCCGGAGCGGTCGCCGGCCGGGATGTCGTCGGCGCGCGGGGAGGCGTGCTGATGGGGCTCGATCAGCCGGGAGGCTGCCTGGTCGTCGCCCCGGCCGCGGGGGCGGGGGCGGAACAGGCCGCCGCGCTCGCTCTCCTCGTCGGTCAGGGCGCCCGGGAAGTCGTCGATGGCGTCCAGGTCCACGGGAGCCTCCAGCTCGACCGGGCCGTCCAGCAGGGAGGCCGGCAGGCCGGGCAGCTGCACCGGGGCCTGCAACCGGGCGGGGGTGAGGCTCGCCGCCGGCTCGGCTTCCTTCGAGGGGCGGTCGAGGCGGAAGCCGATGCCGTTGGTGTCCGGGACGTCATCGGTCAGCAGCGCGTCGGGGATGAACACGACGGCGGTGGTACCGCCGTAGGGGGACGGCTGCAAGGAGACGCGGACGTTCTGGCGCTGGGCGAGGCGGCTGACCACGAACAGGCCGAGCCGGTCGGTGTCCGAGAGTTCGAACTCGGGGGTCTCGGCGAGCCGGAGGTTGGCGTCGAGCAGCGCCTCGGCCGTCATGCCGAGTCCCCGGTCGTGGATCTCCAGGGTGAAGCCGTTGGCGACCCGCTCGCCGAGGACCTGGACGGCGGTGTGCGGCGGCGAGAAGACCGTGGCGTTCTCGAGGAGTTCGGCCACGAGGTGGGTGACGTCGGCGACGGCGGGACCGGTGACCGCGACCCGCGCCAGCCGCCGCACCTCGATGCGCTCGTAGTCCTCGACCTCGGCGACGGCGGCCCGGACGATGTCCATCAGCTGCACCGGGCGGCGCCACTGCCGCGACGGTGCGGCGCCGGAGAGGATCACCAGGCCCTCGGCGTGCCGGCGCATACGGGTGGTGAGGTGGTCCAGGCGGAACAGGTCGGCGAGTTCGTCGGTGTCCTCGGTCCTGCGCTCCATGGTGTCGAGCAGGGTGAGCTGCTTGTGCAGGAGGACCTGGCTGCGGCGGGCGAGGTTGACGAAAACCTCGGAGACACCGGCCCGCAGTTCGGCCTGCTTGACGGCGGCCTCGACAGCCGCCCGCTGGAGGGTGTTGAGGGCCTGGCCGACCTCGCCGATCTCGTTCTTGTCGTACTCCAGCCGGGGCACCTCGGTCTCGACGTCGACCTGTTCCCCGGCGGAGAGTCTGCGCATCACGCTGGGCAGCCGCACACCGGACGCCTCGTGGGCCTCCAGGCGCAGCTGCCGCAGGTCGCGGATGAGACTGCGGCCGACACGCACGGACAGGACGATGGAGACCAGGAGGGCGACGAGGCCGAGGACGCCGGCGACGGCCGCCTGCACGATCACACCCATGGCCACGGGCTCTGTGCGGTCCTGGAAGCGGTCGCCGACCTGGTCGTCCAGGGTGCCGAGTTCGTCGAGGACGCTCGCCGCGACCGAGTCCCAGCTCTGGGCCGTGACACCGCGCGGGGTTCCGGAATCGGTGCCGATGGCGGTCTGTTCGGCCACGCGCAGCGGGGCGGTGGTGGCGTTCTTCCAGAAGCGTTCGTACCGTTCGCGCTCCGAGGCGGGCAGCAGCGGCAGGCTGATGTCGTACAGGAGCGTGCGCTGGGCAACGAGGTCGGAGATGTCGCGGCTCTCGTCGTGGGAGAGCCTGCCGACCACCAGCGCCGAGCCGAGCAGGGCGTCCTCACGGGAGAGAAGTTCGCGGGCGCGGTTCACGTTGACCAGGGCCCGGGCCTGCTTGTCCATGTCGACGTCGTCGATGCCGTCGAGGGCGTCCAGAAGGGTGTAGCAGGGGTCGACGAGCCGGTTGTAGCGGTCAAGGGCCTGGGCCCGGTTGACCGTGCGCTGTTCGACGCTGCGGCGCAGGGAGTCGAGGCTGTCGAAGGCGTCCAGGACGGTGGTGAGGCGGTCGTCGTCATCCGCGTCCATGGCGTCGCGGACATCGTGGTCCTTGGCGCCACTGCGGATCTCGGCGACGGCCCGGTCGGTGGCGGTGCGGGTGCGGTGCAACGCCGTGAGGGCGTCGGCCGCTCGCGGGTCGGCTAGGTAGACGAGGGTCTGACGGCGTTCCTGCTGCAGGCCGCGGACGGTGTCCTCGGTGGGATAGGCGACGTTCTGGACGATGTCGGACACGTGGAAGAGCCGAGTGACCTCACGCCCCGTGAGCACCGTGGCGAAGCCCCAGATGGCGGCCAGGGACACCAGCGGCACGAGAAGCAGCGCCACGATCTTCCGGCGGATCGACTTCCCGCGAAAGCGCATGGCCTCCCCCAGCTCGACCCCCACCGGTCGGGGGTACACATGTCCGTCAGCAAACGTGCGCGAGCCTACTACCGCCCAACAGCTAACTCGAAGACATGTCCGGAGGGTGAACTTCCGCACCGGCGGCGAGACATGGCGAGTTGTCCGGGTATTGCGGGAGATTGCGCCCAGGATGTGGGTGCCCGCGGCGGGACCGGTCGAAGCTGCACGGACAGTCAGTTGGCTGAAATTTTTCGCAAGTGGGGAATCTTCGGGGGCCGTTGTTCGTCTTTCTCCATGGGAAATGGGGGCGGAATCGGCCACAGGAGCCGCATCCCGCACCCCGGCGGCGTAAAACAGCGCAAGCCGGGCAGCCACTGGGGAGTCGGGGTCCGCGGACACCAGGCGAGCGGTCTGCCGGCGGTGGGGAGTGACACGGTGATGGGCACGGCGGAGCGGCGCGAGTCGTCGAAGGAGAGCGTGGCGGTGCGCTCGGCGGCGCGGCGCGGGCATGACGCGCCGGATCGCGACATTCCGGCGCTTGAGGGTGCCAGGGAGTCCACCGGCGGGCAGGAACAGCTGTATCACCGGCCGTTGTGGATCGAGGAGTCGGCCCGCCGGCGCCGGATGCCCGACCCGGTGCGTACGGCGGCGGTGCGCGCGGTGCTGATCATCGCGGTGACGCTGATCCAGGCCATGGTGGCGTTCCTGTGCACACTGGCCGGGTCCTGGCTGGCGTTCCCGATGGTCATCAGCAGCGTGGCCAGCACGGTGGTGGCCACGTGGGCCGTGGTCGACGTGTGGGTGACCCGCCAGGTGTGGAACCAGCGGAACGGCGTGGTCTCCGAGCCCAGCAGCACGGCCCGGTCACTGCGCCGCGAGCGCCGGGCCCGCCGGCGTCAGGAGCGGGCCGCCCTGCGGGAGCAGGAGCGGATACGCCGAAGGGGCGGCTCCGGGCAGCTGTCCCACTCCTGACCTCCGGGCGGCCGGCAGGCGGCCCCGCGCCCCTCAGGGCGTCGCGGCTGCCGGCTTCTTGAACATCCGTGTCGCCGTGATCTCGCTGTGCACCGCTTCTCCCGCCTGGGGCTGCTGCGGCAGCCCGGGCCGGAGGTGTTCCTCGACGCTGATGTACTTCAGGCCGGCCCTGAGGTCGGCGTCGTTGCGGAGCCGGATGACCAGCGGGAACTCGGCCAGTGCCGTCGTGTCGAACAGGCCGGTGGTGTACAGCAGCTGGACGCCCAGCGCGTCGGAGACGGCCCGCTGCAGCTCCAGCAGGTACGTCGCGTTGGCGCGGCCGATGGGGTTGTCCAGGAACAGCGTGCCGGCGTGCCGGTGCTTGTCGCGGCCCCGGTCGTTCGAGCGCAGGGCCGCCATGGTGCAGTACAGGGCGATCGCGGCCGTCAGCAGCTGACCACCCGAGAACACGTCGCCCATCTGCCCGACAGGCACCCGTTCGGCGCGCAGTACGGCGTCGGGCTTGAGGATCTCGACGGCCACGCCCTTCGGCTGCAGCGCCGCCGCGACTCCGCGCAGCAGCAGGGACATGCCGTCCCGGCGCAGGTCGGAGTTCTTCTTGACGGCCGCGCGCGTGGCCTCGTCGATGACCTCGCCGAGCCGCTCGGTGAGCGTGGCCTGGTCGGGTTCCTCGAAGCGGATGCGCAGGAACTCCTGCCCGGACCACTCGCCGAGCCCCTCCGGGAGACGGGAGAGCCGCTGGGCGGAGCGCAGGGTCGCGAGGGCCGACTCGACCAGCCCCCTGAGCCGGTCCACGATGGAGTCCCGGTTGCGCTCCAGCTGCGCCAGCTCGTCGGTGAGGACGCGCAGTCGGGGCGCGAACGCGTCCGCCCACCGCTGGGCGTGCTCGGGCAGGGCGGAGGCGGGCAGCTCGCGGATCTGCTGCCGCGCGGGGGTGCGGACCTGCTCGTAGCGCGTGGAGTTGGCATGCCGGACGAGCACGTCGCTCGCCTCGCGCACGGCCCCCTCGGCGGCGGACAGGTCGGCGGCGCAGCCGCGCAGCGAGCGGCGGGCCTCGGCGGCCGAGTGCCGGGCCTCCTCCAGGCTGCCGGGGTACGGCTCCGGCTCCTCCTGCTCCTCCTCGGGGGTGTGCTCGCGCAGCAGGTCGCGGAGCATGGCGGCGATCTCGTCGAAGCCGCCGGCCGCGTCCTCGGCGGCCCGGTGGGCGTCGAGCAACTCGGCGTGGGCCTCCCGGGCCTCGGCCAGCGCCTCGGTGCGGGTGGCGAGTTCGGCCGTGGCGGTGCGCAGGAGGGCCTGGGCATGCTCGGCGTCGCGCGGGACGAGTTCCTCGGCCAGCTCGGTGTGTGCCTCGCCGTCCTCGGGGGCGTGCCGCTCCGCCTCGCCGCGCAGTCGGCCGAGCTGTTCGCTCGCGGTCGACATCCGGGTCTCCAGGAGCTGCACCAGCTCCTCCGCGCGCGCGGCGGCGGCCTGCCGGGAGGGGCCGTCGGAGCCGTCGGGCGACTGGAGCAGCTGTCCGGCGCGGGTGCGGACCTTGTTGCTGAGCCGTTCCAGTTCGGCGAGGGACGCGCTCTCGTCACTCTCCGCGCGGGCCTGCTCGGCGCGCAGGTCGGCGCCGACGCCGACCTTCTCGTAGACCTGGGAGGCGGCCCGGTATGCCTCGCGCAGGGCCGGCAGGGACACCCTCGGGGCGTCCGTGTCCGCCACCGGTACGTCGTCAGGGGCGCCGGCGATCTCGGAGCGCTCGGCGCGCAGGGCACGCGCGGTGCGGCGGGCGTCGTCGGCGGCGCGCTGGGCGGCGCGGCGATCCTCGTCGGCGGCACGGGCACGGTCCAGGCAGACCTGGGCGCGGGCCTCCGACTCGGCTGCCTCGTCGGCGAGTTCGCGGAGTTTGACCTGCCAGCCGGCGCGCTCGCGCAGCCGGTATGCGAGTCCGGCGAGAGCGTCGGCGGCACGGCGCGCCCGCTGCGCGGCCTCCTGCCGCTCGTCACGGACCTGGGTGGCCTCGGCGGCGGCCTCGTCGGTCTCCGCGCGCGTGGTGCGCGCCTCGGCCAGCTCGGCCTCGGCCTCCTCCGCGAACACGCGCGCCTCCCGGGCGGCCTCGGCGAGTTCGGTGAGGCGTCCGGCCGGGCAGCCGGTGCGCCAGGACGCGAGCCGCGCGGCCAGCTCGCGGTCCTTGCCGAGGCGGGCGGCGAGAGCGCGGATCTCCTCGTCGCGCTCGGTGGCCCGCGCGCGCAGCGCCTGCCGCTCCTCGTCGGCCGCGTGCTCGTCGTGCATGGCCGGGTTCGGCGGCACCAGGAAGACGTCACCCGGAGTGGCGTCGGGCGCCGGCGTCGGGGCGAGCAGGGCGGCGGCCGTGCCGACGGCCACGGCGGAGCGCGGCAGCAGGGCGGCGTCGCTGAGTGCGTCGCGGGCACGCGCGTGTGTGTCCGGGTCGGTGATGATGACGCCGTCGACCAGTTCGGGCCGGGCGGCGAGCACGCGCGCGTGGTCGGCGGGGTCGACGGCCTGCGCGAGGTAACGCCAGCCGGGCAGCGCGGGGATGCCGTGTTCGCCGAGGAACTCCACGGTGGCCAGCACGTCCGGGCCGGGCGGCAGCAGCCCGCCGTCGCCGAGGGCCCCGAGGATGCGGGCGTCGTCGGCCGCGGCGGTGCGCAGTTCGAAGAGGTGCCGTTCGGCGGTCGTCACGGCGTCGTCGAGAAGGCCGCGCAACTCGTCCGCGAAGCGGTCGAGTTCCTCGGGGCTGAGCGGGCTCTCGGCGAGGGCACGGGAGGCCTCGGACGCGTCGCCCCCGTGCGCAGGCGAGCCGTCGGCCGCTCCCGACCTGGGGCCGGGCACACCGGCCCGCGCCGTCCCGGGTGCGCCCGGCAGGCTCAGCAGCTCCGCGAGGCGCTCCTCAGCGGCCAGGGACTCGGCAAGGCGCCGCTCGGCCTCGTGGCTCCGCTCGGCCGCCGTCGCCGCGTCCGCCGCGCGGGCCGCGGTCAGCTCCGCGCGGGACTCGGCGGAAGCCGCCTCGCGCGCGTGCTCGGTCGCCTTGCGGGCGGCCTCACGGGCCGTGTCCCAGGCGGCCACGGCGGTCTTCTCGGCGTCGCTGGCGGCGAGGGCGGCACGGGCCGGGTCGGCGTCCGGTGCGCTGTCGTCGAGCCAGCCCGCACGGACCGCCTCGGCCGTCTCCTGCTCGACCTCGGCGAGACGCTGGCGCAGGTGCCCGGCCTCGCTGCGGGCGCGCTGCGCCTCGGTGGCGGCGGAGGTGGAGTCCCGGTAGGCGGAGTCGCTGACCTCCTGGAGCGCGGCGGAGCGCTCCTCCTCCTCGTTGGCGAGGGCCTCGGCGCCTTCGGCGGCCGCGTGCAGGGCCCGTACGAGGTCCACGGCGGCCTTGGCACGGGCGGCCAGCGCGGGCGCCGCGTCCCGCTCGGCCTCCTGGATCGCGGCGGACACGCGCGCCACGCGGTCGGCGGCGGCGCGGTGCCGCAGTACGGCCTCGGCGGCCTGCCAGGCGGAGTGCAGGGTACGCGCGTCGGCCAGCTCGCGCTTCTGCGCGGCGGCGGACTTCTCGGCGGCGGCGAGCGCCAGGGAGGCGTGCCGGAAGGCGAGTTCGGCGGCGATCAGTGCGCTGCGCTCCCGCGCGCCCTCGGAGTGCGTGACGGCGTAGGCGGCGGCCGTGACACGCTGCGCGAGGTCGGCGGCCCGTACCCGCTCCTGCACGGCCCGTGCGGAAAGGCGCCGGGCCAGCGTACGGGTACGGCGCTCGGCGCCGGCGTGGATGTCACGCGCACGCGCACGTGCCTCGGCGGCCTCGACGATCCGCCCGAGCAGGTCCACGGAACCGGCCGTGAAGTCACGTTCGGCGATCAGCTCGGCGCGCCGGCCCAGCTTGTTGCCGAAGCCGCTGACGAGGTCGGCGAGGCCGTCGGTGTCGCGGGTGTCGGTGACCGCGCGCAGCAGCAGGTCCGTGAAGTCGGAGTCCTTCTTGACCGCGAAGAGACCGGCCGCCTCGCCCTCGTCGGCGTTCATCTCCCGCTGGTAGCGGAAGAGTTCGGGGTCGAGGCCGAGGTCGCCCAGGTGCTCGATCCAGCGGTCGTGGATCTCCTCCCAGTGCACCTCCAGATGCGGGTAGGCCTTCCCGGCCTCGGTGAGGGCGTCGCGGAAGCCCTTCATGGTGCGGCGGCGGCCCTGGGCGCCCGAGGTGCCCTCGACGGGCGGCCGTACGGCGGTGGACTCGGCGACGGGCAGGTTGTCCAGGCTCAGGCCGGGGCCGGGCCGGAAGGAGTACCAGGCCTCGGCGAACTTCCGCGGGTCGTTGGAGACCTGGCGTCCGCGCCACTCGCTGACCTTGCCGACGACCACGCACTCGCCGGTCTGCACGTGCTGCCACTCCAGCGCCACGTGTCCGCAGTCGTCGGCGAGCAGAAACTTGCGCAGCACGCCGGAGCTGGCGCCGCCGAGGGTGTTGCGGTGGCCGGGCAGCATCACCGAGAAGATCAGCTTGA
Organism: Streptomyces sp. NPDC001450; assembly: GCF_053597295.1. Lineage (NCBI taxonomy): Bacteria > Bacillati > Actinomycetota > Actinomycetes > Kitasatosporales > Streptomycetaceae > Streptomyces > Streptomyces sp. NPDC001450. The sequence goes on along the minus strand of NZ_JBSFHY010000017.1, from coordinate 159,369 downwards.
GCAGCACGGACTTGCCGCCGCCGTTCTCCAGGAACAGCACGCCCGCGGGCGCGGGGCGGCGCGGTGGTCCGGCCGGCTCCTCCTCGAAGAACTCCGCCTGCATGGGCGCGGGGTCGGGCACGGGCTCGCCCACGCCCCGCAGGTCAAGCACGGTGTCGGCGTAGCGCGCACCGGCGGGCCCGATGGAGTAGAGGCGGACCCGGGACAGCTCGTACATGGCGGACTCTCGTCAGTCTTCCGGCAGATCAGGGAGGTTTGTCAGGAGTGCGAAGGCGCGTGGAACGGCAGCCCGGCGTCGGCCACCAGATCCAGGTCGGCGGTGTCGTCGGCGGGCAGCAGGCTGGCCGTGCCGTCGGTGACCGGGACGACGCCCAGCTCCAGCAGTTCGGCCATCGCGGCGCTGCCGGCCATGTCGCGCACCTGGAGCTGGTAGCGCGCCGTGGTGCGGTAGGTGCCGCCGTGGTCGTCACCGGTGCGCTGCAGGAACCCCGAGTCGGTGAGGAAGGCCGCTGCCTTCCCGACGATGCCCGTGGTGGAACCGGCGAGCCGGCGGGCGTCCTTGGTGGCGCCGGTCGAGCTGCGTCTGGCCCAGATCCGCCAGGCGGCCTCCAGTCCGGGCGCGTCGGTCGCTGGGTCGGTGTTGTCGCCCTGCTCCTCGGCGCGCTCCTCCAGACGGCGGCAGGCCTGCCGTACGAAGGCGTCGACACCGTTGACGGTGACCCGGCCGATGTAGGAGTCGTCGGCGAGGTCCTCCGGGCGTGGGAACGCCAGCGCTGCCACGGCGAGATGGGCCAGCCCGTGCAGGAACCGGTCTCCCGAGTCGGCGGCGGTGCGACGAGCGTAGTCGCCCATGCGGACGGCGAACACGGAGTCCTCGGCGGCCGTCACGGCCATCCCCGCGCGCGGGGACACCTCCAGCACGACGAGCCCGAGTCCTGCGGCGACGGCGTCCGCGAGCCGCGCGAACGCCGGGTCGTCACGGTAGCGGCGCAGCAGCTCCGTGTACTCCTGGTCGCGCGCCGGCTGCAGCTTGGGCTGCAACCCGAAGGCGACGAGCCGCGCCGCGTCGGCGGCGTCGGCGGGGGTGACGGCGGTGGTCGCCGACGGGGCCGGAGCCTCCGTGTCACTCCACTCGACGTGCTCGCTCACGACTGCAACTCCTCGGTCTTGAAAACTGGGCTGGGGGCAAGCGCCCCGAAAGGGGCGCGGAGCTGCATCCATGTGCGGCTCCGCCGCGGGGCGCGACCAGCCACAACCGGCCCGCACCCGGCAGGCGACATCACGCCGCCTCCGTCCGATCCGCCGCCATCCCCACCGCGTCCAACAGCGCTGTCCCGACAATCAGGTCGGCCCCGCCAAAGTCCGGGTCGTCCAATTCCGTCCCGTCGTCCACGGCGAACAACAGCTTTTCCTCGCCCTGGCGATACGCCGTACCCACGGCGGGACTGGCCGCGTGGACCGCCAACAGGGCAACCAGGTACGCCAGATCGAACCCACCGGAGGCCCTGGCCTCCGCCAGCAGCCCGGACAACCGCCTCGGCGCATCGGCGGGCAGATCGAGCAGTTCCATCGCCGCGGCCAGCTGCTCCTCGCTGAACCGGCTGTCGTCCGGCGTCGCGATCAGGTCGGGCTCGGGCATCTCCGCGCCCAGGTGCTCCCGCTCCACCGGCGGCGTCAGCAGTATGTCGACGAGGTCGGCGACCCGCACCGACACCGGCGTACGCAGCCCCGTGCCGTTGGCGAAGAACGCGTCCGTGACCCGGATCGCCTGCTCCAGGGGCAGCGGCAGCAAGGGCGCGACCAGGTGGCCGTACAGGTCTGTCCCGGAGGTCGCCATGGGTGTGGCGAAGGCCTGCCGGTCCTGTTCGGCGCGGAACAGGGGGCCGGCCTCCAGCAGGCGCGACTGGAGCTGGGTGTGCCGCCGGATGCAGTCCTTGACGATGTCCACCAGCTCGGCGGCGCGCCGCTTGTGCTCGGGGTCCTCGGTCTCGTCGCGGGCCTTGCGGATGTTGGTGAGGATCGCGTTCTCGTGGCGGTACCGGTCGGCCACGTGGTCCAGGGCCTCGGCGATCATGTCGGGCACGGCGTTGAGCCAGTCGACCGCGCGGACGTTGCGCCGGGTGGCCTCCAGGGCGCGGCGCAAGGTCTCCGAGTACTGCACGGTGCGGTAGCGGGCCTGCTCGGCAGCGAGCTGCGCGTCGGCGAGGCGGCCGCGGTTGATCAGCACCTCCAGCTTGACCTCGGCGGCGATCTGCGCGCTGGTGACATCGGTGTCCAGGGCGCCGACCAGGACGTTGACCGCCTCGTCCGTCGTACGGAGGTAGACCGTGCCGCCGGGGCCGGGGACCTCCTCGATCAGCTTGAAGTCGTAGTCACGGCGGACATAGGTGCCGTCCGGCGCGAACGTGCCGTACACCGCGCGGAAGCCGCGGTCCACGCTGCCGACGTTGATCAGGTTCTCCAGGACCCAGCGGGCCACGCGCTCGTGCTCGGCGACGGGCCGGTGCGGGGCCTGGGCGGCGATGCGCGGGACGAGCCGGGCCACGATCTGCTCGTGGTCGGCGCCCGTGTCGAAGTCCATGTTCAGCGTGATCAGGTCGATGGCGGCCAGGGCCACCTCGGCCATGCCGTACACCGAGTACTCGCCGGCCAGGTTGGCCTTGCGCGCGTCGAGGTCGTGCAGCGGCGCGGTGCAGGCGAGCGCGCGCAGCCGACGGGCCAGCCCCTCGTCGGCGGCCGGGCCCGGCGCCGGGCGCGGCCCCGCGCTGAGCTGGGCCGGAACGCTGTCCGTCGATGCAGGCGAAGTCACGGTGCACAGACTAGGTCCTCGGTCTGACAACGACTAAAACGGCGCAGAAACGACGGCCGTCACAGACACTCAAGAGGCGTCGGCGCGCTCCCGCCGCTCAAGAGGCGCCGGCGCCGTCCTCACCGACCCGCCGCAGGTACACCTCGACGACCCGCTCCAGCGAGTCCGCGAGATAGGTCTCCAGCAACCGCTCCGCGCCGCGCCGGTCCCCCTCCTGCAGCGCCTGCAGGATCTGGCGGTTGCGGGCGAGGTAGGGCTCGTGGAGCCGGCGCGGGTCGTCCACGACGTGGAAGGCGAGCCGCAGCTCGGCGAAGACGCTGCGCATCAGCTCGTCGGTACGTTCGCTGCCGGCGAGGGCGACCAGTTCCCGGTGGAAGTGGATGTTGGCCGTACCCAGTGCTTTCCAGTCATGCTCGTGGGTCGCCAGCTGTCCCTCGGTGACGGCGGCGGCCAGGCCGTCGAGCGCGAAGGGCGGCTCGCCGAGGCCCCGGACGACCGCGCACTCGACCAGGGCCCGGGTGCGGTAGATGTCCTCGACGTCCTCCACGGTCAGGACCCGGACGAAGACCCCGCGGTTGAGTTCGTGGACGAGCAGGCGCTCGTGGGTGAGCAGGCGGAACGCCTCGCGCAGGGTGTTGCGGGAGACCCCGAGCGCACCGCCGATGGCGTCCTCGGACAGGCGGGTGCCCGGCGGGAAATAGCCCTCGGCGATCCGGCTCCGGAGGATGTCGGAGACCCGTTCTGCGGTGCTGGTGCGCCCCAGAAGTGCACGGTCGTCGGCCAGTCCCGTCAGTTGCTCTGCCATGCCCGGAATTCAATCGCAGACCCCGGAACGAGACAACGTAGGTATTGAAGGATCGTTGAACAATCCTCTACGGTGCTCCGCACGCGACAGTTTCAGCACGGCACAGCTTCCGCACGGCACAGCTCAGTTCCCGCACCCTCCGTCCCCTCTCTGCGAGGTGCCCATGAGCACGACCCCTCCGCCCCGGTCCATGACCGCGGGCGCACGACCGGAACAGAGTGAACGCGCCGCCGAGGACGGCGCGTTCGGCTGGTTGCACGCCCTCGGCCCGCGCGGCCGGCGCGCGTTCGCCGGAGCTTTCGGCGGATATGCCCTGGACTCCTACGACTACTTCACGCTGCCGCTGAGCATGGTGGCGCTCGCCGCGTACTTCGGTCTGGACAGCGGCCAGACCGGCCTGTTCACCACCGTCACGCTGGTGGTCTCCGCGATCGGCGGTGCCGCGGCGGGCGTGATCGCGGACCGTGTGGGCCGCGTCCGGGCCCTGATGATCACCGTGATCACGTACGCCGTCTTCACGGTGGCCTGCGGGTTCGCGCCCGACTACGAGACCCTGCTGGTCTTCCGCGCCCTGCAGGGGCTCGGCTTCGGCGGCGAGTGGGCGGTCGGGGCGATCCTGGTCGCCGAGTACGCGAGCGCGAAGCACCGAGGTCGTACGCTCGGCGCGATCCAGAGCTCATGGGCGGTCGGCTGGGCCCTGGCCGCGATCGTCTACACGCTGGTGTTCTCCTTCGCCGGCGACGACCTGGCCTGGCGCATCATGTTCTGGACCGGGGCGCTGCCCGCGCTGCTCGTGGTGTGGCTGCGCCGCCGGGTGCACGACGCGCCCACGGCGACGGCGGCCCGGGAACAGAACCCGAAGCGCGGGTCGTTCGCGGCGATCTTCCGGCCCGGCAGAGACGGCGAGCCGGGCCTGCTGCGCACGACGGTCTTCGCGGGCCTGCTGTCCACCGGCGTGCAGGGCGGCTACTACACCCTGGCGACCTGGGTGCCGACGTACCTGAAGACCGAACGCGGCCTGTCCGTCGTCGGCACCGGCGGCTATCTGACCTTCCTGATCTCGGGCGCCTTCCTGGGCTACCTGACCGGCGGCTACCTCACCGACCGGCTCGGCCGGCGCCGCAACATCTGGTTGTTCGCACTGCTGTCGGCCGTGTGCATCCTCGCGTACGCGAACATCCCGCACGGCGCCGACACCCTGCTGCTGGTGCTCGGTTTCCCGCTCGGCTTCTGCATGTCGGCGATCTTCAGCGGCTTCGGCTCCTACCTGAGCGAGCTGTACCCGACGGCGGTGCGCGGCACCGGGCAGGGCTTCACGTACAACACGGGCCGCGCGGTGGGCGCGGTGTTCCCGACCCTGGTGGGCTTCCTGGCCGACAGCTGGGGCGTGGGCGGTGCGCTGGTCTTCGGTGCGATCGGCTACGGCCTCGCGGCACTGGCTCTGCTCGGGCTGCCGGAGACGCGCGGGAAGGAGCTGGCATGACGCGGGTGAACCGTATCGAGGACCGGCCCGTGGCCCTCCTCGACGAGCACGCGCACGCGTGGAGCGCGAAAGCGGCACGGACCCGCTTCCGGGAGGGCCTGGCGGGCCCCACGGCGGGCGTCGCGGCCGGCAACACACAGGCGAACCTGATCGCGGTGCCGGCCGACTGGGCGTACGACATGCTGCTGTTCTGCCAGCGCAACCCGAAGCCGTGTCCGGTGCTGGACGTCACGGACGCGGGCTCCACCGCCACCGTCCTCGCCGAGGGCGCGGATCTGCGCACCGACCTGCCGCGCTACCGGGTGTGGCAGGACGGCGAACTGGTCGAGGAGCCGACGGACGTGCGCGCGCACTGGCGGGACGACCTGGTGTCGTTCCTGCTCGGCTGCAGCTTCACCTTCGAGTGGGCGCTGGCCGGGGCGGGCGTCCCGATCCGGCACGTCGAGCAGGGCCGCAACGTGCCGATGTACGTGACCGGCAGACAGTGCCGCCCGGCGGGCCGGCTGCGTGGCCCGATGGTGGTGTCCATGCGACCGGTGCCGCCGGAGCACCTGCGTGCCGCGATCCGGGAGAGCAGCCTGCTGCCGGCCGTGCACGGCGGCCCCGTGCACTGCGGCGATCCCGCGGCCCTCGGCATCGCGGACCTCGGCCGGCCCGACTTCGGCGACCCGGTGGACGCCGCTCCCGACGACATCCCGGTGTTCTGGGCGTGCGGGGTGACCCCGCAGGCGGCCGTGATGGCCTCGCGACCGCCGTTCGCCATCACCCACGCACCGGGCCAGATGTTCCTGACCGACGCCCGCGACGAGCAGTACCGCGTGGTGGGCGTCGACTGACACCGGCGAGTCGGCTGACGTCGGCGAGCAGCACATGAGGCAAGCAGCACCCGACACGAGGACCGGAGACACGGAAGACCATGACCGCGATCGATCTGAACGCCGACCTCGGCGAGGGCTTCGGACGCTGGAGGCTGACCGACGACGAACGGCTCCTGTCCGTCGTCACCAGCGCCAACGTGGCCTGCGGGTTCCACGCCGGTGACGCGGCCACCATGCGCCGGGTGTGCGAGCTGGCCGCCGAGCGCGGGGTGAGGATCGGCGCGCAGGTCTCCTACCGGGACCTCGCCGGGTTCGGGCGGCGCGCGATGGACGTGCCGCCCGCCGAGCTGGCGGCCGAAGTGGCCTACCAGATCGGCGCCCTGGAGGTGTTCGCGCGGGCGGCGGGCGCGCGCGTGGCGTACGTCAAGCCGCACGGCGCGCTCTACAACCGGGTCGTGCACGACGAGGAGCAGGCCGCGGCCGTGGTCGACGGCGTTCTCCTGGCCGACGGTTCGCTGCCGGTGCTCGGGCTGCCCGGCTCGCGGGTCCTGGAGCTGGCAGCGAAGGCGGGCTTGCCGGCCGTCACGGAGGCGTTCGCCGACCGCGCCTACACCGACGAGGGCACGCTGGTGCCGCGTGACCGGGACGGCGCCGTGGTGACCGAGCCGGACGCCGTCGTGGAGCGCTCGGTGAGCCTCGCGCGCTCCGGCGCGGTGATGGCGCACTCCGGCGCGCGCATCCAGGTACGTGCCCGTTCGCTGTGCCTGCACGGCGACACACCCGGCGCGGTCGAGCTGGCCCGCCGGGTGCGTGAGCGGCTGGTGGCGTCGGGCGTGCGGGTGGAGGCCTTCGCATGAGGGCGCTTCCCGTCGGTGACGACGCGCTGTTGGTGGAGGTCGCCTCGGGCGAGCAGGCGCAGGCCCTGCACGCGGAGCTGCTGTGCCGCCGCGCGGAGGGCTCGCTCACCGTCCGTGAGATCGTCCCGGCAGCCCGTACGGTCCTGCTCGACGGCCTGTCCGACCCGGTCCGCTGGGCATCCGAACTGACCTCCTCGGGGGTACCTCCCGCTCCCCCGCGCGCGCGGGAACTGATCGAGCTGCCGGTGCGGTACGACGGCCCGGACCTCGCCGAGGTCGCCGCCCACTGGAAGGTGTCCGAACACGAGGTGGCCCGGATCCACGCGGGCACCGAGTTCACCGTGGCCTTCTGCGGGTTCGCGCCCGGCTTCGGCTACCTCACCGGACTGCCCGCCCGCTACGACGTCCCGCGCCGGGCCACCCCGCGCACGGCGGTGCCGGCCGGTGCCGTGGCGCTGGCGGGGCCGTACACGGGCGTGTATCCGCGTTCGTCGCCGGGCGGCTGGCAGCTGATCGGCACGACGGAGGCGGTGCTGTGGGACCACGCGCGCGTACCGGCCGCGCTGCTCTCACCGGGCACGCGGGTGCGCTTCGTACCGGTGGGAGAGGCATGACCAGCCACCCGCTCAACGGCCTCGCACCCATGGGGGCCGTATGACCGACCGTGCGCTCGTCGTCGTGCGGGCCGGGGCGCTGACCACCGTGCAGGACCGTGGGCGGCCCGGATACGCGCACCTCGGCGTGCCCCGCTCCGGAGCGCTCGACCCGGGGGCGGCGGCCCTCGTCAACCGGCTGGCCGGAAACCCGCCGGACGCGGCCGTCCTGGAGACCACCCTCAACGGCTGTGCCCTGCGCCCCCGTTCGACGGTGACCGTGGCGGTCGGGGGCGCGCCCTGCCCGGTCACCGTGAGCGGCCGCCCGGCGGCCTGGGGCGCCCCGGTCGTCGTGCCCGCCGGTGCGCTGCTGGAGGTGGGGGCGGCCGTGGCCGGTGTACGCGCCTACGTGGCCGTGTCCGGCGGCATCGCCGTGGAGCCGGTCCTCGGCAGCCGGGCCACCGACCTGCTGTCCGGCCTCGGTCCCGCACCGCTCGCGGACGGCACGGTGCTGCCGCTGGGCACGCCGGTCGGCCCCCCCGCGCGCGTGGACGCCGTCCCGCAGCCGGGTCCGCCGGCCGAACTCGTGCTCCGGGTGACGCCGGGCCCGCGCGACGACTGGTTCACCGCGCGCGCGGTCCGGGATCTGACCACGCGCGCGTACCAGGTGTCCTCGGCGAGCAACCGGATCGGCCTGCGCACCGAGGGGCCCGCCCTGGAGCGGGCCCGGACCGGCGAACTCCCCAGCGAGGGCATGGTGCTCGGCGCGGTTCAGGTACCGCCGGACGGCCGTCCGGTGGTGTTCCTGGCAGACCACCCGACCACCGGGGGCTACCCGGTGATCGCGGTGGTCCGCGCCGCCGATCTCCCGGCGGCCGCGCAGGCGGTCCCGGGCACCCCGGTGCGGTTCGTGGCGGTGCGGCGCCGCTGAGCCCCGGCGTCGGCACCGCCGGCATCCGGCTGCTCCGTCATCGACAGCGCGGCCAGCGCCTCGGACACCGCGGCGGAGGCATGCAGGTCCAGGCGGGCGCTGGTGCCCCGCGCGCGGTGACGCACTTCGTCGGCGGCCAGCCGCAACAACTGCGGCAGCAGATCGTTGCAGCGCCGGACCACCCAGGCCGTGCCGGCGGTGGCGAGCCACAGCAGGCTCGCCGAGCGGGTCGGGGCGGGGAACTCCGGTTCCGGTGACGGCGGCGCGCCGGAGGCACGGCCCGCCACGGTGAGCAGGGCGTGGAAGTGCACGGCGAGCTGCCGGTGCCCACGCTCGCCCGGGTGGAGCCGGTCCGCGCTCCACAAGGCGCGGTCGGTGAGCCAGGTGCCCTCCGCGGCGTGCAGGTGAACGGCTCCGTACCGGTCGGACAGCTCGTGGACGACCGCGTTGACCGCCCGCTGCCGGCGGGCCAGCGGACGGGCGAGGGCGCCCGGGAGGCCCAGCATCGCGCCGGGGTCGGGCAGGCAGGCGGTGAGCAGTGTGGCGCCCTGGGCGGTGAAGGCCGCGTACACCTGGTCGAGCCGGTTGGCCACGGCGTGGATGTCGAAGGTGTGGCGCAGCGTGTCGTTGACGCCGATGACCACGGACACCACGTCGGGGCACAGTTCGAGACCGGCCGGGGTCTGCCGTTCGAGCACGTCCCGTGTCTGCGCCCCGCTGACAGCGAGGTTCGTGAACTCCACCTGCCCTGCGTCCTCGGCGAGACCGCCGGCCAGCAGCGCCGCCCAGCCCCGCCAGCCGTCCCCGGCGGGGTCGCCCACGCCCTCGGTGAGCGAGTCCCCGAGGGCCACGAAGCGGACGGATCTCATGCCACGCCCTCCCGGGCACCGGGCCGGGCCGGGGCGTCCGCGCGCTTCAGCACTTCCGCGTCGTGCGCCGCGAGGAACGCCTCCACCGCCGTTCCCCAGCCGAAGCACTCCGCACGCGCGCGTGCCGCCTCACGTCGCTCGGGCTCGGTGCGCGACAGGAGCAGTTCCACGGCGTCCGCGAACGCGTCCGCGCTGTCGGCTGCCGCGGCCCCCGCGGCCCCGATCACCTCGGGCAGCGCTGACGAGGCGCTGGCCACCACGGGTGTCCCGCACGCCAGGGCCTCCAGGGCGGCCAGCCCGAACGTCTCGGCGGGCCCGGGTGCCAGGCACACGTCGGCGGACGCCTGGAGCGCGCCGAGCGCGGCCCGGTCGGCGACGTACCCCAGGAACGTCACCGGCAGCCCGCGCTCCCGCGCGCGCTGCTCCAGCCGCGCCCGCAGCGGTCCGTCCCCGGCCACCACGAGCACCGCCCGCCGCCCGCGCCGCAGCAGCGCCTCCAGGGCGTCCAGGGCGGTGCCGGGCCGCTTCTCCACGGACAGCCGGGAGCACATCACGAGCAGCGCCTCGTTCCCGCGCGCGTGCAGGGCGCGCAGCGCCGGGTCACGCAGCGCGGGGTGGCGTTCCATCAGGTCGACGCCGAGGGGGGCGCGTACGACGTTGCGCGCGCCGATCCGTACGAACTCGCGCTCGGCGAACTCCGTGGTGCACACGATGCGCGAGTAGACGTGCGCGGTACGGGTGTTGAGGGAGTCGGCCGTCCGGGCGGCGAGCCTCTCGGACAGGCCCCAGGTGCGCAGCACACCGTCGGCGGTCTCGTGGGAGACCATCACGGCGGGCACGCGCGCGCGGCGTGCCCAGCGGCCGGTCCACCGCAGGGTGGTGCGGTCGGAGACCTCCAGGCGGTCCGGGGCCAGGTCCTCCAGGAGGGCGGCCACGCGCCGCTTGTCGGTCAGGACGCGGTAGCCGCCGGTGCCGGGCAGCACCGGTCCGGGCAGGGTGATGACCCGGCCCTGCTCCGTGTCGCGGTCGGTGTGCCGTTCGCCCGGCACGATGAGCACCGGCTCGTGGCCCGCGGCCCGGAAGCCCTTGCCCAGTTCGTGCAGGGCCGTGCGCAGGCCGCCGGAGGCCGGGGTGACGAAGTTGGCCAACCGGACGATGCGCAGGGGTGCGCCGGTCATACCGCCACCACCGTCTTCTTGCGCGCGGCGAGCACGTCCTCGTAGTGCGCGATCAGCTGGTCGCCGACGGCGGCCCAGGTGCGCCCCTCGACCATGGCCCGCCCGGCGGCGCCGTACACGGCCAGCAGGCCCCGGCCCGGATCGGCGGTGAGGGTGCGTACGGCCTCCGTGACGGCGTTCGCGTCGCGCGGCGGGACGAGCAGTCCGGTGCGGCCGTGGGCGACCAGGTCCAGCGGGCCGCCGGCGGCGGGTGCGACCACCGGCACGCCGCTGGCCATGGCCTCCTGGACGGTCTGGCAGAAGGTCTCGAACGGGCCGGTGTGCACGAACAGGTCCAGCGAGGCGAAGATCCGGCCGAGTTCGTCGCCGGTGCGGCGGCCCAGGAAGACCGCGCCGGGCAGCGTCTCGTCCAGGTGGGCCCGGCTGGGCCCGTCGCCGACGACCACGACCCGTACGCCCTCCAGACCGCAGACACCGGCCAGGAGTTCGACCTGCTTCTCAGGGGCGAGCCGGCCGACGTAGCCGACGATCAGCTCACCGTTGGGGGCCAGTTTCCGGCGCAGCGCCTCGTCGCGGTGCTCTGGCCGGAAACGGACGGTGTCGACACCGCGCGGCCACAGCCGTACCCGGGGTACGCCGTGCGCCTCCAGATCGTGCAGGGCGGCGCTGGACGGGGCGAGGGTGCGGTCGGCGGCGGAGTGCACGGAGCGGATCCGGCGCCAGGCGGCCGTCTCGCCGGCGCCCATGTACGTACGGGCGTATCCGGCCAGGTCGGTCTGGTAGACGGCGACGGCGGGGATGCCGAAGCGGGCGGCGGCGGCCATGCCACGGACGCCGAGGACGAAGGGACTGGCCAGGTGGACCACATCGGCGCGGTGCTCGGTGAGCGCCGCGGCGAGGCGCCGGCTGGGGAGGGCGACGCGGACCTGGGGGTAGCCGGGGAGAGGGAGGGAGGGGACGCGGACGACGGGGCACGGTGCATCGAGGGTGTCGGCCTTGGTGCCGGGTGCGGGGGCCGGCGCGACGACGAGCGGGTGGTGGCCGCGATCCACGAGGTGCCGGGCGGTCTGGAGCGCGCAGTGGGCGACGCCGTTCACATCGGGGGGAAAGGATTCGGTCACTATGACGACACGCATACGGGTGTTGTCGCCGCGCCGGACGTGGCCGCGTCAACGTCGATCTTTCCGGACGGGGAACGTCCCATGAGCGTTGGACTGCACACCCGAGCGGGTCAGCCGGCCGCCATGTCCGCCTGACCCGCGGGTCACCCGGTGTTCACACGACGGGCGGTCTCCCGCCCGTCCCGTATGCGTGTGACGGTGCTCGGCGAGGTCACATGGTCTGTGCGTCCGGCCCGAAGCGGCTGCGGACCGCTGTCTGTACCTCGGCCTCCTCGGCAGGGTCGGCGGCGAGGCGGCGGAGTCGTTCGACGACCCGGGCGTCGCCGGTCTCGGCGTGCCGGGCGGCGATTTCCCGGGTGGTCTCCTCGCAGTCCCACAGGCACTCGACGGCGAAGCCGGTGGCGAAGGAGGGGTCGGTGGCGGCCAGGGCGCGGGCGGCGCGGCCGCGGAGATGGGAGGAGGCCGTCTCCCGGTAGATGTGGCGCAAGACGGGGGCCGCGCAGGCGATGCCGAGGCGTCCGGTGCCGTCCACCAGGGTCCACAGCGTCGGCGCGTCGGGGCCGTCACCCCGTACGGCCTCGCGCAGGGCGCCGAGGACGAGGTCGCTGTCCTGGGCTCCGCCGCGACAGGCAAGCATGCGTCCGGCGGCGGCTCCGAGGGCGTCGGGGCGCTGGGCCCAGCGGCGCGCGCGGTCCACGGCGGCGATACTGCACATCCGTTCGAAGGCGTCGACGGCGGCCTCCACGACGACGGTCGGTCCGTCGGCGACAGCGGCCTCGATCAGTTCGAGGGCGTCGGGGTCGTTGTTGTCGGCCAGGTAACGCAATGCCGTGCAGCGTGCGCCGTCGATGCCGTTCCTCGCGGCCTGGAGGATCTCCGGCCGGTCCTCGGGGCCGGCCACGGCGACCAGGCAGCGGGCGGCCGGGACATGCAGGGCGGCGCCGCGCTCGATGCCCTGCTGGGCCCACTCGAAGACGGCTCGCACGCTCCACCCGGGCCGTGGCCCGGTGGGCCGCATCTGGCGCTGCCAGCGGTCGAAACAGCCCGCTTCCTGGGCGGCACGCACGCGCGTGGCGATCGATTCGCGCGGATCCTCGGCCCACAGCCGCCAGGGCCTTGGCTCGAAGGCGTCGCGCACGGCGGCGGCCAGCTCGGCCTCGCCCTCGGGGTCGGTGGAGAAGCGGGCCAGGACAGGGGCGGCGAGGGCGCGCAGGCCCGCGTCGTCGTCCCTGAGGGCCAGCTCGTCCAGGGCCCAGGCCCAGCTGGACCCGTGGGCGGCGTACCTGCGCAGCAGTCCGAGCGCGTCCCGCCTGCCGTAGGAGGCGAGGTGCCCGAGGACCGCCAGGGCGAGGCCGGTGCGGGACTCGTCGGTGTCGAGGACGTCCTCGGGGTCGAAGAGGTGCGCCTCGATGGCGTCCAGCTCGCCGTTCAGGTCGAGGTAGAGCCGGGCGTAGTAGAGGGAGCGGTTCTCCACCTGCCAGTCGTGGCGGGGGTCGCGCAGCACACAGTGGTTCAGGGCCGCGAGCGCCTCCGCTCGCGGGGCGGTGAGCGCGTGCAACGTGCCGTCGCCACGGCCGCGCTGGAGCAGGCCGAGCAGCGTACCGCTGGGCGCTATGACCGGATCGAACATGGGAAACAGCCTCACATCAAGCGTCGACGCAACCGGGAAACACGCATTACCTGGCCGCGTGACACAACGTCGGAGCGCCCGCCGTCTCTTGCTTGCTGTAGACCATTTCTCTCTGCCTCTCGTCGGTGGCCCATGCGGACCGCATCACGGTCCGCGCGGTGCGGCAACACCTGCCCAGCCATCGCGTCCGTGAATCACGTCGTCATGATGACCCGCGGTGTGTGCTGCCGCGACCGTATTTCCGGCGGCCCTGTACCGCCTCCCCCGTTTTCTGTGTCGTACCTGGTCAGGACGTCCGCATCAGTGTGCGCCGAACAGTTCCAGGAGTTCCGTCTTACCGAACATGCGTGCCGTGTCGACGGCCGAGGGAGTACCCGCGGCGGGATCGGCGCCGCCCTCCAGGAGGGCGGCGATCACTTCCGTCTCACCCTTGAAGACGGCTCCAGCGAGCGGGGTCTGGCCTCGGTCGTTGATCCGGTCCACGTCCGCGCCCCGGGCGAGCAGGGCGCGCACCGCGTCGGCGTGACCGTGGTAGGCGGCGAGCATCACGAGGGAGTCGCCGCGGTCGTTGGTGAGGTTGGCCGGAACGCCCTTGTCGACGTACGCCACCAGCTCCTCGGTCTGCCCCTGCCGGGCCAGATCGAAGATCTTGGTCGCCAGCTCCACGACCTCGGGGTCGGGGGCTTCGCTCATCGGCCGGACCGCCTCTCTTACAACCGTTCAGGTGAATCGCAAGGGTACTGGCTCGCGCCTCACATGACCCGAAGTGCCCGAGGTAAAGATCACTGCAGACCCCGCCGGACGCAAGTGCCCTGCCCAACCGGCCCATGACGGCTCCGCCACCCGGGGGAAATCGGCCGAATTTCACCCACTTGCACCTTTTATCGTATAGACACATCCTGTGATCCTGGAAGTACTCATGGTGACTGTCCCCTCTCGACACCAGGAGACCTCAAATGATCCTCTCCCTGTCAGGCGTGCTCCTGCTCGGCATCATCGTCTTCCTCTTCTTCAGGAAGGACGGGCTCAAGGGTTCGCACGCCGCCGTCTCGGCCCTGTTCGGCTTCTACCTGTCGAGCACGGCCATCGCCCCCAGCATCAAGGCCGGCGGCGAGAGCCTGGCGAGCCTCCTCGGCGGCATCAAGTTCTGACGCCCCACCTCCCGCCCGTACGCACCAACAGGAGACAGCAGTGGCCCGGCGCCCTCTCCCTCGCATTCTGAGCAAAGACAGCGCACAGATCGCCCGGACGCAGATCGCCCGGAGCCGGGAGCTGGCCCGGACGGCGGCCGACAGCGCCACCGACGTCCTCCACCCGCTGATCACCATCTCGCGCGGGCTGCGCCGGCTGGCCTCGGCCGGGCGGCGCAGGTGGGCCGAGACACCCAAGGACAAGCGTGGGCCGCTGCTGTTCCTGGCGGCCTCCGTGGTCCTGTTCGTGGCGCTGGTGCCGTACGGACCGCTGCTCGCCGCCATCACCTTGATGGCGGCGGCGGCCTGGCAGGGCCGCGACCGCACCCCGCCGGCCTCCGACGGGCCGGACGAGTCACAGACCGAGCGGCTCCAGTCCGTGTACGAGGCGCTGGTGCCGTACTTCTCCACCGCCGAGGACCCGGCACCGCTGTACGCGCACGGCGGGGAGTGGGAGAAGGCCTTCGACACACACGAGTTCGACGACGGCGGGCGCTTCGGTCATCTCGTGATCCGCTATCCCGCGTACTTCCCGGACGGCGAGCCCGCGGCCCGCGCGCGGATCGAGCACCTGCTCACCGCAAAGGCCGGGCGGGGCCGTGAGTACCACTTCGAGTGGGACGAGGAGGGCAACCGGCTGACGGTGACCGTCCTCGCCCCGCTGCCCACCGACATCGCGGCCCAGCGCTTCGTCACCGCGCCGGGCGAGACCGTGCTCGGGTTCACCGACCCGAGCGAGGTCCACCGGACGCTCCCCCTCTCCTACGGAGAGGAACAGCGTGACGTCCCGCCGGTCGTCTGGCGCACCGGCATCCGCTCGACCGAGCCGCACCTGCTGGCCATGGGCCATCCCGGCAGCGGCACCTCGACCCTGCTGCGCTCGATCGCCCTGCAGGCGCTCCAGCACGGCGACGTACTGATCGTCGACGGCGGCGGCACCGGCGAGTACGCCTGTCTGATCGGACGGGACGGTGTGCTGGCCGTCGAGTGCGCGCCGGCCGGGGCGCTGGCCAGCCTGGAGTGGGCCGCGCAGGAGACCGAGCGGCGGCTCATCGCCATCAACCGGGCCCGCCAGGCGGGCGACCCGCCGCCCGAGGACACCCGGCGCCCACTGTGGATCCTGCTGGACCGGCCGAGCGTCTTCACCCACCTCATGGCGGCGGACGGCCGCAAGGACCCGCAGGCCCTTCTCCAGATGCCGTTGCGGCACGGCCGCGCGGCGAACGTGACCGTGGCCGTGGCCGAACAGTTCGACAGCGCGGATGCGTTGAGCGAGGGGGTACGGCAGCACACGCGCGCGCGTGTCGTGCTGGGGCCTGCGGCGCCTGCGCAGGTGGAGGCGGTACTGGGAGTGCCGGCGCGCACGACGCCGCCGGCGCAGGTGCCACCGGGGCGGGGGTATGCGCGGCTGGGGTCGGGACCGGTGCATCGGCTTCAGGTGCCGTCGACTCCTGACCCTTACGACGACGCGACCACCGACGCCGACCGGCAGGCGGTGCTGGAGTTGCTGCCCCCGCGGACGACTCCGGTCGAGGCCGCACCTGAGACGGAGCCGTTGGCTGCGGAGGCTGTCGGCGCCGAGAGTTCGTAAGCGACCGTCGGCTGCGGCTGGGCGGGGACGGGTCTCGCTCACCGGCACCGGCAGGGTGCCGCTGCGCCTACCCTCCCCCAAGCTCTCGGCTTCGCTCGAGCGGGGGGACCACGCAGGCACGACGGCCGCAGCAGCCGGTCCGCGGCTACGGCCCCCACGCAGCCGACAGGACTGCAACTCCCCAAGGGCGCGAGGAACCACGCGACCAGACCCCGCACCCCCGCAGCCGGGCACCGGGCCCGCAGCTGCACAGAACCGCGGCCGTCCCCCCGCTACGCCACGAACGTGCGGGGCGCCTCGGTGCCACCGGTCGCCCCCGTTTCCACCAGGCGCGCCGCCGCGGCAAGGCGCGCAGCCGCCTCCTCCGCCACCGCTCCGCCGACCGTGAACGGGAGGCGGAGGTAGCCCTCGAAGGCGCCGTCGACTCCGAAGCGGGGGCCGGAGGGCACGCGGACGCCGACCCGCTCCCCCGCTTCGGCGAGCCGCGAGCCCGAGAGACCGCCGGCGCGGACCCAGAGGGTCAGGCCGCCCTGGGGGATCTCGAACTCCCAGTCGGGCAGTTCGCGGCGCACCGCGGCCACCAGGGCGTCCCGGTTCTCGCGCGCCTGGCTCCGCCGCAGGGCGACGGCCTGTTCCCAACCGCCTGTGCTGAACAGCCAGTTCACGGCCAGCTGCTCCAGAACAGGGGTGCCGAGATCGGCGTACGCACGCGCGGCGACCAGGCTGCGGATCACGTCCGGGGCGGCACGCACCCAGCCGATCCGCATGCCGGCCCAGAACGCCTTGCTGGCCGAGCCCACCGTGATGACGGTCGAGCCCGCCGGGTCGAAGCTGCAGACCGGACGCGGCATCGCGCCCTCGCCGAACGACTCGTCGAGCCACAGCTCGGTCATCGTCTCGTCGGCCACGAGGACGGTCCCGGCCGAGCGGGCCGCGTCCACCAGCCGACGCCGCTGGTTCTCGTCGGCGAGCGCGCCCGTCGGGTTGTGGAAGTCGGCGACGACGTAGGCGAGCCGGGGCGCGGCCTCGCGCAGGACCTGGCGCCAGCGGTCCATGTCCCAGCCGGTCAGCCCCTCGGCCATGGCGACGGGCACGAGTCGCGCGCCCGCCTCCCGCATCAGCTGGAGGATGTTGGCGTAGGACGGCGACTCGACGGCGATGCGTTCACCGCGGCCCGCGAAGAGATGGCAGATCGCGTCGATGGCACCCATCGCACCGGTCGTCACCATGATCTGCTCGGGCATGGTGGGGATCCCACGCGCGGTGTAGCGCTCGGCGATCATCGCGCGCAGTGCCGGCAGTCCGGCCGGGTAGTCGCCGTGTGTGTGGGCGTACGGCGGCAGTTCCTCCAGCGCCCCCTGCACGGCACGGGTAAGCCATGGCTCCGGGGCCGGCAGCGAGGCGCAGCCCAGGTCGATCACCGAGCCGAGGGCCTCCGGAGGCAGTGGCTCCAGTCCGCGCGCGGGAAGCGGATTGCCCGCCGGGACGGCGGTCCAGCTGCCCGCGCCACGCCGGGACTCCAGGAAACCCTCGGTGCGCAGGGCCTCGTAGGCGGCCGCGACCGTCGTACGGCTGACGGAGAGAGCCAGGGCCAGTTCGCGCTCGGCGGGGAGCCGGGCGGCCACGGGCACGCGGCCTTCGAGGACCAGGAGCCGGATGCCGTCGGCGAGTGCGCGGTAGGCGGGCGGTCGGCGCGTGCCGGGGCCGGCCGGGCGGTCCTGCTGGGAGGTGAGCAGCCGGGCGAGCTGCGCGGCCCCCACCGCTGAGGTCCACTGCGCCATGACGATCAGTCCACCTTCCCCGAATTGGCCATGGATAGGTTTTCATCCCAAGCCACAGAGTGACATGCATCAGGCCACTGCCACCACCCAGGGGGGTATGTCGTGTCCACTCCCGGTCGTCCCGGCCGTCTCGGACCCAGTCGTCTCGGACCCAGTCGTCGTCTCGGACCCAGTCGTCTCGGCCGACGTCTTTCCATGCTGTACGCGGGACTCGCGCTGTACGGCGTGAGTTCCGCGCTCCTGGTGAAGGCGGGTCTCGGGCTCGAGCCCTGGAACGTCCTGCACCAGGGACTCGCCGAACTCACCGGACTCAGCATGGGTCTGGTCCTGACGATCGTGGGGGCGGCCGTCCTGTTGCTGTGGATCCCGCTGCGGCAGCGCCCCGGGCTCGGCACCGTCTCCAACGTCCTGGTGATCGGTTTCGCCATGGACGCCACCCTGGCCGCGCTCCCGGACGCGCACTCCCTGGCGGTCCGGGTGCCCCTTCTCCTCGCTGGCGTCGTGCTCAACGGCATGGCGACCGGCCTCTACATCTCCGCCGGCTTCGGGCCGGGCCCGCGCGACGGCCTGATGACCGGACTGAAGCGGCGCACGGGCCGCTCGATCCGGCTGATCCGCACGATCGTGGAGGTCACCGTCGTCGCGACCGGCTTCACCCTCGGCGGCACCGTCGGCATCGGCACCGTCCTGTACGCGCTGTCCATCGGCCCGCTCGCCCAGTTCTTCCTGCGTGTCTTCGCCGCCCCTTCGGCACCGGGGCGAAGCACAATCGTTGCCACCGGGCAACCGGAAGGGGCGATACTGCGTCCGTGACCACCGCGATACGCCACCCCTATCTCGACCATCCCGGCCCCATCGCCTTCGCCCACCGTGGCGGGGCGGCCGACGGGCTGGAGAACACCGTGGCGCAGTTCCGGCGCGCGGTCGACCTGGGCTACCGGTACATCGAGACCGACGTCCACACGACGGCGGACGGCAAGCTCGTCGCCTTCCACGACAGCACGCTCGACCGGGTCACCGACGGCGCGGGCCGCATCGCCGACCTGCCGTGGCAGGACGTGTCCCACGCGCGCGTGGGAGGGCGGGAACCCGTACCGCTCTTCGAGGAGCTGCTGGAGACCTTCCCCGAGGTCCGCTGGAACGTGGACCTCAAGGCGGAGCCGGCCCTGCGGCCCTTCCTGGAGCTGATCGAGCGCACGAACGCCTGGGGCCGGGTCTGCGTGGGCTCCTTCTCCGAGGCGCGGGTACTGCGGGCGCAGCGGCTGGCCGGGCCGCGCCTGGCCACCTCGTTCGGCACGCGCGGGGTGCTCACTCTTCGGCTGCGCTCCTGGGGGCTGCCGGCCTCGGTGCGCCGTTCCGCGGTCGCCGCGCAGGTGCCCGAGGCCCAGTCCGGCGTCCCGGTGGTCGACGAGCGCTTCGTCCGCGCCGCCCACGCGCGCGGGCTGCAGGTGCACGTGTGGACGATCAACGAACCGGAGCGGATGCACCGGCTCCTGGACCTGGGTGTCGATGGCATCATGACCGATCACATCGACACGTTGCGCAAGGTCATGGAGGACCGCGGCGTCTGGGTCTGAGCACCCGGGGCGACCGGGCCCGCCTTCGCACGGCACTTCTGCGGGGAAGCGAGGGCACGGGTGGGCACCGAGACCGTGCGGACAGAGGCGGCCGACCAGGCCGCGGGGCTGCGGCGCGAACAGCGCGGCTGGTACTTCTACGACTGGGCGTGCTCGGTCTATTCCACGACCGTCCTGACCGTCTTCCTCGGCCCGTACCTCACCGCGGTGGCCGAGAGGGCGGCCGACGCCGACGGCTATGTGCATCCGCTGGGTATACCGGTCCGGGCGGGCTCCTTCTTCGCCTACTCGGTGTCCCTGTCGGTGATCGTGGCCGTCGTGCTGATGCCCCTGGTGGGCGCGGCGGCGGACCGCACCGGCCGGAAGAAACCGCTGCTCGGGGCGGCCGCGTACACGGGGGCGGCCGCGACGACGGGCATGTTCTTCCTCGACGGCGACCGCTATCTGCTCGGTGGGGTGCTCCTCGTCGTGGCGAACGCGGCGCAGTCCGTCGGGATGATGCTCTACAACTCCTACCTGCCGCAGATCGCCCCGCCCGAGGAGCGCGACGCGATCTCCTCCCGGGGCTGGGCCTTCGGCTACGCCGCGGGCTCCCTGGTCCTCGTGGCCAACCTCGTCCTGTACTCGGCGCACGACTCCTTCGGCCTCTCCGAGACGGCCGCGGTCCGCGTCTGTCTGGCCTCGGCCGGACTGTGGTGGGGCGTCTTCACGCTCGTACCGCTGAGCCGGCTGCGCGACCGGCAGTCGCGCGTGGAGCGGGCGACGGCCCCCGGGCTGCGGCAGCTCGCGGCCACCGTCCGGGACATGCGCCGGCATCCGCTGACGCTCGCCTTCCTGCTGGCGTACCTCATCTACAACGACGGCATCCAGACTGTGATCTCCCAGGCCTCTGTCTACGGCTCCGAGGAGCTGGGACTCGGGCAGTCGACGCTCATCGGCGCGGTGCTGCTGGTGCAGGTGCTGGCCGTGGCCGGGGCGCTGGCGATGGGGCGGCTCGCCCGGACCTACGGGGCGAAGCGGACGATCCTCGGTTCACTGGTGGCCTGGACGGTCACGCTGGGGGCCGGTTACTTCCTGCCCGCCGGGGCGCCCGTGTGGTTCTTCGTGCTGGCGTCCGGGATCGGACTGGTGCTCGGCGGCAGCCAGGCGCTGTCCCGGTCGCTGTTCTCGCATCTGGTGCCGCCGGGCAAGGAGGCCGAGTACTTCTCCGCGTACGAGATGAGCGACCGCGGGATGAGCTGGCTCGGCCCGCTGCTGTTCGGCGTGACCTACCAGCTGACCGGGAGCTACCGCTCCGCGATCATCTCGCTGGTGGCCTTCTTCGTCATCGGTTTCGTCCTGCTCGCGAGGGTTCCGGTACGGCGGGCCATCGGCGAGGCCGGCAACCCTGTTCCGGAAAGGATCTAGGAACGATTTAGCGCTCAGCGCGAAAGGGCGGTAGTGTACGCCTTTGGCCTGCCAGGCGGACCGTTACTGCGCGTCAAAGATGCCGAAACGCTGGGTGACATCTGCTAGCAGATGTGACAAACCGGGCGCCTGTGGGTAGAACAAGGGGCGGCTACGACGGCGACGCACGACCCGGAACGGGACTCGGAACGGGAATCTTTACCGCCGACCGGACGTTGACCGGATGACGACGACAGCGACACCTGTCCTGTGGGCGACAAGCCCGGGAGGCACGATTCATGAGTGAGCGAGCTCTTCGCGGTACGCGCCTCGTGGTGACCAGCTACGAGACGGACCGCGGTATCGACCTGGCTCCGCGCCAGGCCGTGGAGTACGCATGTGAGAAGGGGCACCGTTTCGAGATGCCCTTCTCGGTCGAGGCGGAGATCCCGCCGGAGTGGGAGTGCAAGGTCTGTGGGGCCCAGGCACTCCTGGTGGACGGCGACGGCCCTGAGGAGAAGAAGGCCAAGCCCGCGCGTACCCATTGGGACATGCTGATGGAGCGGCGCACCCGTGAGGAGCTCGAAGAGGTCCTCGAGGAGCGCCTGGCGGTTCTGCGCTCGGGGGCGATGAACATCGCCGTTCACCCGCGAGACAGCCGCAAGAGCGCGTAGCGCTAGACACACGAGTAACCGCGGGCGCCGTACGTGAATATGGCGTCCGCGGTTTCGTGCTGCCCGGAGGCAGCCGCGCGGCCGAGCCGCCCGACTCGGCCGCACAGCGCTCGACTCGGCCACACGGCCGAGTCCGACTCAGCGGGTCAGAGGCGGCCACTGCTCCCCCGGCTCCCGGCTGGCGTCCTCCCTGATCACCTCGCCCTGCACCACCTTGCCGTCGGGGCGGTGGATGCGGGCCTGCTGGAAGGCGTCGCCCAGGGTGCCCGGGGCGGCCGTGCGCAGGCCCCTGTCGAGGGCACGCTCCGCGAACCGGCTCACGGCCTTCTGGACCGGCGGGAGCAGCAGAAGCAGGCCCGCCACGTCGGAGATCAGGCCCGGGATCATCAGCAGCAGGCCGCCGAGCATCATCAGGCCGTTGCCGCCGCCACGCGCCGGTGACCCGCCGCGCTGCAGCGCCTCGTTGAGGTTCTGGAAGGCGCGCCGCCCCGCCCGCTTGATGACCACGGAACCCGCGACGAAGCCCGCCACCAGGAGCAGGAACACGGTGAGCCCGCCCGCCGCACCGGCGACCTGGGTCAGCAGCCAGATCTCCAGCACCAGCCACACCGCGATCCCCAGCGGCAGATACCTGCGCAGCCGGGAACGCCGGGGCCGGGCGGTGGACGCAGAGGTGGGAGCGCCAGTCGTCATGCTCCCAGTGTGCCTGGACGCGGCTCAGTGCGGGATAAGGGGACGATCAGCCGCGGCTGTGCGGCCGGGCCGGCTCCCTAGGCCTGCTTGTCCTTGCCCGTGAGCTTGCCGACGCGGGCGCCGACACCCCAGGCGGTGACCCGCCACAGCGCCTCCACGACGATGTCCCGGCTCATCTTGGAGTCGCCGAGCTCCCGCTCCACGAACGTGATGGGCACCTCGACGACGTGGTAGCCGGCCTTGACCGCGCGCCGGGCCAGGTCGACCTGGAAGCAGTACCCCTGCGAGGCGACCTTGTCGAGCCCGAGCCCTTCGAGGGTCTCGCGGCGGAAGGCGCGGTAGCCGCCGGTCACGTCACGGATCGGCACGTCGAGCATGAGGCGCGAGTAGGTGCTGCCACCGCGCGAGAGGAACTCCCTGGACTTGGGCCAGTTCACCACCCGGCCGCCGGGCACCCAGCGCGAGCCGAGCACCAGGTCGGCACCCTTGAGGGCGGTGAGCAGCCGGGGCAGCTCCTCGGGCTGGTGGGAGCCGTCGGCGTCCATCTCGACCAGCACGCCGTAACCGTGCTCCAGGCCCCAGCGGAAGCCCGCGAGGTAGGCGGCGCCCAGGCCCTCCTTGCCCTTGCGGTGCAGCACCTGGACGTGGTCGTCCTCGGCGGCCAGCTCGTCGGCCAGCTTGCCCGTGCCGTCGGGGCTGTTGTCGTCCGCCACCAGGACGTGCGCCTCGGGGACAGCCCGGCGCACCCGGCCGACGATGGTCTTGATGTTCTCCGCCTCGTTGTAGGTCGGGATGATCACCAAGGCCGTGCCGAGCGGACCGAACTGCCTCCCCTGGGCCTTGGCCGCGAGGGTCCCGTCGCCGTCGTTCACTGCTGCCCCTTCATGTCGTACGCAGGCGTCCACCATAGTGGCCACGGCCTGGGATGACGTGCCCGCTCGTTCGTACGCTGGTGTCGATTCCACAAGAGTGGGGTAAGAGCGTACTTTTCGGCACCTGCGTGCCGCGACGGATGGGGGCCCGGCGCCCTTCGGGCCGACCTGGGCCCCGCTGGCTGCGGGACGACCGAAAGCCGTTGTCTACTGAGCACCCGGGCCCCACCCGGGTCACACCTTGCCGACCGCCGGAACATTCCCTCGTCGGCGCGGGCGCTGAGCCTGGCTCCCAGTGACGGTGCCCCGGTGCGGCACACCGTCCCTGACCCAGCGGCGCTGCGACGAGTGCGCGAACACTCCCCGGTCGGGCGTCCGGTGGTGGACTCGGCCGAACCTACCGGCCCCCGGCCGTCGACTGTCAACAACCACCTGACCTGCACTGATGCCCACCCGGCCGTGGTGACCAGGGAGGATGCGCAGGTCGGGCGACGCCGCGGCGGGGGACGATCACCGCCGCGCCACCCCGGGAGATCACTCGCCCGGCCGTACGAACACCGTCCGTCCGCCCACGACGGTGCGCAGGCAGACCGGCAGGTCACGGCCCGGCGTCAGGTCGGGCAGGCCGGGGGTGCCGGAGCGCGGGTCGGTCGACCAGCGGGCCACGCGGTCGTCGGGGGCCTGGACGATCAGTTCTTCGGTTCGCCAGACGGCGTAGTCGGCGGGCGCGCCGGGCACCAGGACGCCCGCGTCGTCACGGCCGATGGCCCGCCAGCCGCCGCGCGTGTGCGCGGTGAACGCGGCGCGCACGGAGACCCGGTGCTCCGGGGTCCGGTGGAACGCGGCGGCGCGGACCGTGCCCCAGGGGTCGAGCGGGGTGACCGGGCTGTCGGAGCCGAACGCGAGGGGCACGCCGGCGCGCAGCAGGGCGGCGAACGGGTTGAGGGTGCGGGCCCGCTCGGCGCCGAGCCGCTGGGCGTACATGCCGTCCTCGCCGCCCCAGAGCGCGTCGAAGGCGGGCTGGACCGAGGCGATCAGGCCCAGCTCGGCGAAGGCGGCGACGGTCTCGGGGGTCAGCATCTCGGCGTGCTCGACGCGGTGCCGGGCGGCGCGGACGCGGGCCAGGCCGACCTTCTCGGCGGCTGCGCGCATGCCCTCCACGACCGCGTCGACGGCGGCGTCGCCGATGGCGTGGAAGCCCGCCTGGAGCCCCGTCTCCGTGCAGGCGACGACGTGGTCGGCGACGGCGTCGGCGTCCAGGTAGGCGGTGCCGGTGTGGGCCGCGTCGGCGTAGGGCTGGTGCACGCAGGCGGTGTGCGAGCCGAGGGCGCCGTCCACGAAGAGGTCGCCGGCGGCCCCGTGCGCGCCCAGTGCGCGGGCATTGTCGACATCCTGCTCCGCCCAGTAGCCGATGACCCTCGGCCCCGGCACCTCGCCGGCGAGCTTCAGCAGGTCCGTGAAGTCGTCCTCGGAGGAGATCTTCGGGCCGCCGCACTCGTGCACGGATCCGATGCCGAGGGAGGCGGCGTGGGCGAGGGCGGTGCGCTGGGCCTCGGCGCGCTGGGCGGGGGTGATGGCGGCGAGGGCGGCTTCGCGCACGGCGTGGTGGTCGTCTGCGGTCAGCGGGCCGTCCACCGGGCTGAGACCGGGCACGAGGTCGAGCAACGCCGAGGTGACGACCGCCGAGTGGACGTCGATGCGGGAGAGGTACAGGGGGCGGCCGCCGGTGGCCGCGTCGAGCTCCGCGCGCGTCGGCGGGCGGCCGCCGGGCCAGCGGGCGGCGTCCCAGCCGTGCCCCAGCAGGACCCGGTCGTCCGGGCGGGCCGCGGCGAAGTCGCGGACGAGCGCGAGGGCCGCCGCCAGGGACGGGGCGTCGGACAGGTCCAGGCCGGTCAGGGCGAGGCCCGTGGCGGTGGTGTGCACATGGGCGTCCGTGAAGGCCGGGGTGACCAGGGCGCCGTCGAGGTCGACCACCTCGTCCACGCCGTCGGCGAAGGCGTCGGCGGCGCCCTCGGAGCCGACCCAGGCGACCTGGCCGCGCTCCACCACCATCGCGGTGGCGAAGGGGTCGGCGGGGCTGTGGACCTCTCCGCGGCGCAGGAGGACGGTCTTGGGGTCGGCGGACTGCTCGCTCATGCCCCACAGTCTCTCCCGTACGGGGGAGACCGCGGGCACCGGGGCGGCCGGTTCAGATCTTCGGGGGACGCGCCTCGTAGGGGGTGGACAGCACGACGGTGGTGCGGGTGGAGACGCCGGCCAGGGTGCGCACCCGGGCGAGCAGCTCCTCCAGTTCGTGCGGGGTGGCCACGCGCACCTTGAGGATGTAGTTCTCGTCGCCGGCGACGCTGTGGCAGGCCTCGATCTCGGGGACGCCGGCGAGGCGGTCCGAGATGTCGTCGGGGGCGCTCGGGTCGAAGGGTTTGACCGAGATGAACGCCGTCATGGGCAGCCCTACGGCCTCGGGGTCGACGACCGCGGCGTAACCGCGGATGACACCACGCTGTTCGAGCCGGCGCACCCGCTGGTGCACCGCCGAGGTGGACAGGCCCGTGGCCTTGCCCAGGTCGGTGTAGCTCATCCGCCCGTCCTTGACGAGCAGCTGCACGATCTGACGGTCCAGCTCCTCCATGGCGCCAAAACCTACAGTGCGGTTGATCTCCTCGGATAGCTCAGCAACGCAGGTCACACCCGCTCCGGCACAAAACCCGCCGCACCGGGCACCTGCGCACGGCATGTGACGAACGCCACAGCACTCGAACGGGCTCCGTGATGTTCTCGTGATTACCGCCGAGAGCGGACGGGAAGTGCTTGCTGTGGTCGAGGCCGCAGTGCCTTCACGGCCCAGCCTTAGGGGGAGAAACCCATGCAGAGTCTCAAGCGCCCTGGTCGTTCCGCGTCCAAGCGGCAGCAGCCGGCGGTCGAGCCCGAGCCGGAGGGCGTCGAACCCGACGCCCTCGAGGCCGAGGAGCTCGACGCCTACGACACCTTCGAGATGTACCGGGTGATCTGCCCGGACTGTGCGCAGCCGATCGCGCTGCTGGCGGACGAGGAGATCCTGCCGGAGCACGCGCTGTGCGCCTCGCCGTGGAACCCGTTCGGGCTCACGGTCTGCGCGGGCACGGGCCGCGCGGCGACCGACGCCCGCCCCGCGGACGAGTCCTTCGAGCCGCAGCAGCAGGACACGGCCCTGCTGCTCACTCTCCCCCAGGGTCTGAACTGGCGGACGCAGCCCTTCTCGCACGTCGGCGGCCCGGGCTCGCGCCCGATGCGCGTGCCGGTGATGCGTGGCCAGGCCGCCTGAGCCCGCGCGGACCGGTCCGGCTCAATCCCAGTAGCTGCCCTGCACCATGGCGCGCAGACTGCCGCGGTGCAGGATCAGTGTGTCCGGGTCCGCCGGGACGCCGACCTCTCCGAAGCACGCCTGGCGGTAGGCGACGCGCAGCATGACGATCGCGTGCCGCAGGGCCGTGTAGAGGGTGTGGAGCTCCATGTTCAGGGAGCGGTGGCCGTCGGCGTCCGCCTGGGTGATGACCATCAGGAAGCGGTCCTCGCCACGGTCCAGGTGAGGTCGTACGACAGCTCGTCCTCGCAGACCAGCCGGAGCCGCCTCAGCGGTTCCTCCCCTTGGAGGGACAGTCCGCTGACGGTATGCCACATGCCAGGAGGGGACCAGAGCCGGAACCGGACGTCCGTGAACTCGCGCTCGATTCCGCCCGGCCGTGACCTGCCCGGCGCCTGTCGCGTTCCCCAGGCATGACCGCCACGTACTGGGCGACCGGGCGTCAGCACCGCATCTTCGTGCCCCGCCCTGCGGAATCGGTTCCGCCGCCTACGCCGCAGGACCCGCCCATCTACCGTGATCTGATGCGCACCTGGGAGGACCGGGGCCGCACCCTGCCGGGCCGCCACGACCCGGAGTGGGTCAGGCTGGCGGCCCCGACGGTCCGCAGGGGACAGTTCAGCGACCCTCCGGCCCTGCCACGTGACGGGCGATGACCATCCGCTGGATCTGGTTGGTGCCCTCGACGATCTGCAGGACCTTGGCCTCGCGCATGTAGCGCTCGGCCGGGAAGTCGGCGGTGTAGCCGTAACCGCCGAGGATCTGCACGGCGTCCGTGGTGACCCGCATCGCCGTGTCGGTGCAGTGCAGCTTGGCCATGGCCGCCTGCTTGGCGAACGGCTTGCCCGCGTCGCGCAGCCGGGCGGCCGCGAGGTACAGCGCGCGGCCGGCCTCGATCTGGGTCGCCATGTCGGCGATCATGAAGCGCAGGCCCTGGAAGTCGGCGATGGGGCGGCCGAACTGCCGGCGCCCGGTGGCGTAGCCGACCGCCTCGTCCAGCGCGGCCTGGGCCACGCCTATGGCGCAGGCCGCGATGCCGAGCCGCCCGGAGTCGAGCGCGGACAGGGCGATCGAGAAGCCCTGGCCCTCCTCCCCGATGCGCCGGTCGTCGGAGACCCGGACGCCGTCGAAGTGGACCTGGGCGGTCGGGCTGCCCTTCATGCCCATCTTCTTCTCGGGCGCCGCGCCGCTCAGCCCCTCGGCATCGCCCGGCACCAGGAAGGCGGTGATCCCGCGCGGGCCGTCCTCGCCGGTGCGGGCCATCACGGTGTAGAAGTCGGCGATCCCGCCGTGCGTGATCCATGCCTTGGTGCCGGTGATCACCCAGCCGTCGCCATCCCGGACGGCCTTGGTGCGCAGGGAGGCCGCGTCCGAACCGGAGGACGGCTCGGAGAGGCAGTAGGCGCCGAGCAGTCCGCCGCCGAGCATCGCGGGCAGGTGCTCGACCTGCTGCTGCTTGGTGCCGTAGGCGGCGAGGGCGTAGGAGGCGAGCGTGTGCACGCTGACGCCGAGGCCGACGGTGAGGCGGGCCGCGGCCAGCTCCTCCAGGACCTGGAGGTAGACCTCGTACGGCTGCTCGCCGCCGCCGTACTCGGAGTCGTACGGCAGGCCCAGCAGACCCGAGTCCGAGAGCAGGGTGAAGACCTCACGCGGGAAGCGTCCGGCGTCCTCCTCCTCGGCCGCCTTCGGCGCGATCTCGCGCTGTGCGATCTCACGGACGAGCGCGAGCAGATCCCTCGCCTCTTCCGTGGGCAGTTGACGCTCCACCGGCTGCGGGTCGCGGTCGGACATTGCGTCGCTCTCCTCCCTGTCGAGCACTGGCGGTCCAGCCCGTCGTGGGGGCGACTCCGCCTGATCGTTCCGGTTCGCCGAAGACGCCCGCTCCCGGGTCTCGGAAGCGGCTGACCAGCGGCTCTGTGCCGTGAGTATGCCCGATCAGCGGCCTCCCGTCACCAGTTAACGACCGCTTACTTCAAGAATCCAATCGGAACCCGCCACACTCCCGAAATTGGTCCGAACCATTGACGCAGTGGTCTAGTCCTCCTACTGTGCATGACCAACGCTTTACCGCGTTCATGCCAATCGGCGCGCGTTCCCCTCTCCCCCCACGAGGAGCCACCCGATGCACACTCGCCACCGCCCCCGCGCACTCCCCCAAGCTCTCGACTTCGTTCGAGCAGGGGGCACCCCCATCCGGGCGCTCGTCGCCGCCGCCTGTTCCGTGGTTCTCGGCGCCGGGCTGCTGGCCGGGGCGGGCACCGCCACAGCGGACGCCGCGCGGGCTCCGGCCGCTCCCCAGATCAAGGCCGGCTCCAAGGTCGTCGGCTACTTCACCGAATGGGGCACCTACGACCGTAAGTACTACGTCAAGAACATCGAGACGTCGGGCTCCGCGGCCAGGCTGACCCACGTCAACTACGCGTTCGGCAATGTCACCGGCGGCAAGTGCGCCATGGGAGACTCCTACGCGGCCACCGACCGCGCCTACACCGCCGCCGAGTCCGTGGACGGCGCCGCCGACACCTGGGACCAGCCGCTGCGCGGCAACTTCAACCAGCTGCTGAAGCTGAAGAAGAAGCACCCCGGCCTGAAGGTCCTGTGGTCCTTCGGCGGCTGGACCTGGTCCAGCGGCTTCGGCGAGGCCGCGAAGAACCCGGCCGCCTTCGCCCAGTCCTGCTACGACCTGGTGAAGAACCCCAAGTGGGCGGGCGTCTTCGACGGCATCGACATCGACTGGGAGTACCCGAACGCCTGCGGCAACACCTGCGACACCAGCGGCCGGGAGGCCTTCAAGAACGTCATGGCCGCCCTGCGGTCGAAGTTCGGCTCCGGCAACCTGGTCACCGCGGCGATCACCGCCGACGCCACCAGCGGCGGCAAGATCGACGCGGCGAACTACGCGGGCGCGGCCCAGTACGTCGACTGGTACAACCCCATGACGTACGACTACTTCGGCGCCTGGGACTCGACCGGCCCGACCGCCCCGCACTCCCCGCTGAACTCCTACTCGGGCATCCCGAAGGCGAACTACTACTCCTCGGCGACCATCGCCAAGCTGAAGGGCCTCGGCATCCCCGCCTCCAAGCTGCTGCTCGGCATCGGCTTCTACGGGCGCGGCTGGACCGGGGTCACACAGGCGGCGCCGGGCGGCACGGCGACGGGCCCGGCGGCGGGGACGTACGAGCAGGGCATCGACGACTACAAGGTGCTCAAGGCCAAGTGCCCGGCGACCGGCACGGTGGGCGGCACGGCCTACGCCAAGTGCGGCAACAACTGGTGGAGTTACGACACCCCGGCGACCATCGCCACGAAGATGACGTACAAGAACCAGCAGGGTCTCGGCGGCACCTTCTTCTGGGAGCTGAGCGGCGACACCACCAACGGTGAGCTGATCAAGGCGATCAACTAGCCCAGGAGCAGGGGGGCTTGGAGCGGAGGACCACGAGCCTCCGCTCCTCGCCGTCAGGCGTCGCGGCGGGCCCCGGACGGGGCCGGGTAGGCCGGATCCAGCTCCTCGACGGCGCGCAGGGATCCGCCGAGCATCTTCACCAGCAGGTCGCGCATGGTGTCGCGGGAGAGTGCGGGGCGGTCTATCCAGTCGAGGGTGGCACCCTCGACGCTGCACACCCAGGAGAGCAGGCCCATGCGGGCGAGCGGGGCGATGTCGCTGCGGCCGTAGGCGCCTTCGGCGATGGTGTCGATGATCGCCTCGCGCACACCGTCCCGGATGGCGTGCACCTCGGTGTCGAAGCCGACCCCGCCGCTGACGATGGTGCGGTAGGCGGCCTGGTGGTGCTCGGCGAAGCGCAGGTAGCTGTCGACGGTGCGGTGGACGCGGTCCACGGCGGGCAGTTCCAGGCCGCTCGCGGCGAAGGTGACCAGGTCGGCGACGGAGTCCTGGATGATCGCGAGGTAGTAGCCGCGCTTGGACTGGAAGTAGTAGTAGATCAGCCCCTTGGCGACATGCGCCTGCCGGGCGATGTCGTCCATGGACAGCGCGTCGTAGGACGTGTCGGCGAACAGCTTCCGCCCGATGGCGATGAGTTCGGCGCGACGCGCCACGGAACGCTCGGTGCCGCGCGCCCGGGGACGGATGGCGGCACGCTGTTGACGCATATTCAATTTCGACCCTGGTCTAGGAGGTCGGTGGGACATCCGCAGTATGTCAGAACATGCCGACCGGGTAAGGCGTCGGGTCAGAGCAGGCCGAGCTGGGTCACGAGCATCGCGATCACCACGACGAGCACCCAGCCCATGACGTGCTCGAGGATCTTCGGACCGTCTTCCTGGGGGCCGCCGGTGCGGACGCGAGTGGCGGTGGCCTGCTGTGCGGTCATGGTTTCTCGCAGAGGTCGGACGTACGGAGTGGAATCCCCCCACCCATTTGTCCACCTTGCCACCCGCGACGGCGTCTGCGGCGGAGACGTTGCTCACACGGGTCGGGTCAGTACACCCCCACCGCCTCGAGCGCCTTGCGCTGGCGCGGGTCCGGGTGGGCCGGGAAGTAGAGGTAGCAGACCCCTCCGGTGCCGGAGACAACCTTGCCGGAGGCGTTGTACCGCTTGGTCCTCAACCAGATGTTCTCGAACTCCCGCCGCAGGTAGACCCGCCGTACCGCCGCGTCGTCGGCCGAGGCCGGGTCGTTGGCGATCACGTCGCCGTTCGCGGTGAAGCCGATCACGGTCATCAGGTGACCCGAGGTGCCGTACCCGGCCCCGGTCAGCTCGGTCTTCAGGAAGGACTGGGACGTTATGGCCGGGACACCGGCCTCGATCAGCGTCTCCAGCTCGGTGAGCGAGGCGAGCCGGGTGACCACGCCCTGAAGGTCCTTGAACGTGGCCGCGTAGGCGGCGTTGAAGGGCCAGTTGCCGCAGCCCTGGTACTGGTAGTCGTAGGTGAAGCGGGCCGCGTGGTCCACCTGGGGGTCGGCGTAGGCCGGGTCGACCCAGGACAGCTGCTCGGGGGTGAGCCGGCCGCCCCAGTACTCGATGATCATCTGCGAGGAAGTGGGGCTGCACCAGGCCTCGCCGCCGTTGTCGTACTGCGGGTACTGGCCCTTGTGGATCTCCTGCGAGTACCGCGGGACGCCCAGTTCCCGGGCCGGCCCGGGAGTGGAGGCCGGCACGGTGAAGCGGTCGGGGATGTCGGAGCCCATGGCGCCAAGCCGCCAGACGGTCGGGGTGAGCAGGGTGTCCGGCCTGCGGTAGAGGGTCAGGCGCAGCCGGTACGAGGCCAGGCGCAGGCCGGTGCTCGCATCGTCGATGGCGAAGGTGTCGGTCCAGATCGTGCTCTTGCCGTCCTTCTGGTCGTCCACCGAGGTCCGCTTGATGTCCTGGTCCCCGGACGCCCAGCGGCCCATCACGTACCAGGGCGTGTCGGTGCCGTCGGTGTACGTGCCCCGCAGCTCGGTCTGGAGCCAGGTGCCGTCCGGGGTGTGCGCGTTCCAGGAGGCGATGACCTCCGTCGCGGGCACGGCGAGCCGGTGGACCGGTGAGGTCCAGGTCGCGTACTCCCAACTGGCGGTGGTGCCGGTGTGCGGGTCGGTGTAGTCGGTGCGGCCGGCGGCGGTGCCGATCTCGACGCCGGGGCGAAGGCCGGGGACCGCCCGCACGCCCTCGGAGGTGCCGCAGCACCAGTCGCGGTACGTGGTCCAGGCGTGGTAGTCGATGGGCCGGGCCGGCACCTGGGTGGGGTCGGCGGCGTCGGCGGCGGGCGTCTTCGCGGTGGCGGCGGCCGCGGGTACGGCCCCGGAGGCGACCGCGGCGACCACGGCGGCGGTGAGGACGGTTCGGCGGGACGGCTGCTGGGCTCTGCTCATGAGCTCGGTTACCCCCAAGTATCCGAGTCGTTCCTGGTCCGGTGGTTGTGCGCCAACTATGGAGGAGACGGCATGCCCCTGCCAGCACTTCCGCCGCATGGCGCGCCACCAATATTGGTCTGGGCCACTGGAGTGACTCACCGGGCACGACGCCCCGGCGCGGGCGGAGTGCCGTGCGCCGGGCCGGTGCGGTCAGACGAGGTCCATCGCGGCGACCTCGTCGGGGCGGCCGTAGCTGACCGGACCCTGGAAGCGGCGGCGGGCGGTGGCGAACCACCACACCATGGCCACGACCAGGACGACGGCCAGTGCGATCGGCGCGTAGTTGAAGGAGTCGACGGTGATCGGCGAGGCCTGCGGCAGCATGAACAGGACACTGCTGAGCCCGATCCAGATCACCGCGAGCCAGCCGATCGGCCGGCCCCAGCGACCCAGGTGCCAGGGGCCGGGCTGGAACTCGTCGCCGAGCCGCAGCCGCAGGAAGATCGGCACGGCGTAGGCGAGGAAGAGTCCCACCACGTTGACGCTGACGATCGCGGTGAACGCCGTGTGCGACCACCAGCCCGGGACCACCAGGGCGAGCGAGCAGGCCACCGCGAGCCACACGGCCTTCACGGGTGTACGGGTACGCGGCGAGACCGAGTGCCACAGTCGCGAGCCGGGCATGGCGCCGTCCCGGGAGAAGGCGAAGATCTGCCGGGTGTTGCTGGTGAGGTTGGCGAGACCGCAGAAGAGCATCGCGCCGATGACGACGAGGAGCATCACCTTCGCGGTGCCGAGGCCGAGGCCGTCGATGAGAATCTGGACGGGCGGCGCGGAGGAGCCCGCCACCTTGCCGTAGTCGCTAATGCTGTAGACCAGTGCCAGCATCAGGATCAGACCGGTGATCGCCGAATAGCCGATGGAGCGGGTGATCCCCCGCGGTGCGTTCACCGTGGCACGGACCGTTTCCTCGGACATGTGGAAGCTGCCGTCGAACCCGGTGAAGGTCCAGCTCGCGACCAGTAGCCCGAGCATGCCGCCGTAAAGCCCGCTCGTGAAGCCGGTGTTGTTCGCGAAATGCGTCACGAAGGACGCCGGCTGATGATGGTGGGGCATCACTATGAGTGTACTCACGATCACCACGAGTCCGATCAGCAGCCACCACACGGAAATCCGGTTCAGTACGGCGACGAGTTGGACGGTGTATGTGTTGGCGAGGCCCTGGAGCACGATGATCACGGCTGTGATCAGGACCGTCTGGTGCGCGGTCGGACGGTACGAGGTCCACTGCAGGGCGATGAAGGCCTGGATGAAGGTGGCCGCCGCATACCCGGTGGCGGCGGTGCCGCCGATCTGGCCCACGAAGTTCAGCCAGCCGGTGAACCAGGACCAGGCGCCCTTGTGCCGTTTGGCGAGTTTGCCCGCCGAGAAATACAGCGCACCGCTCGTCGGATAGGCGGAGGCGACCTCAGCCATCGCCGCGCCGATGAACAGCACCATGACGGACACGCCGATCCAGCCGAACACGAGAACACGGGGACCGCCCGCGTTCATACCGAATCCGAAGGACGAGAAAATACCCGAAAGGATATTGATGATGGTGAAGGAGATCGCGAAATTGTCGAACGCCTGGAAACGCCGGGTGAGTTTCCGGGGATAACCCATCGCATGCAGGGTCGCGTCGTCATCGATGACGACCGGGTCCTCTCCCCCACGAGCCTTCGCCCGTGGAGCCGATATCCGTTCGGACACAGATCTGCCTTTCTCTCGGTGGGGGGACAGAGCGCGTGCGGTGTCAGGCGGCCCCCGGCACGGGCAGGCCGCAGGCGCGCCGGGCCCGGGAGAGCTGCTCGGCGGGGTCACCGAAGGCACTCCAGGGCATGCGCGAGGCGTACGGACCCATCGCCGTGAAGACCGCCCGGGCCTCGAACTCGCGCTGGGCCATGACCAGCGCGTGCGCGAGGTAGGCCAGGTCGAGCACCGGGGTGAAGCGGTAACCGGCCGCCGCGGGAAACCAGTTCTGGTAGATCGCCAGCGCGGTCGAGCGCCACTGGGGCTGTTCCCAGACACGGTCGGCGAGCAGCTGGGTGGGGTTGTAGCTCTCCACCAGGGCGACCAGCGGCAGCAGCCGCAGAGCGGAGTCGGCGGGCGCCCGCTGGCTGAGGAAGGCGGCGACGTCCCAGGCCGCGTTTACCGAGCCGCCGTGGCGCGTGAAGAAGGACGACAGGAAGCGGTGGTGGCCCTCGCGGTGCCACGGGTCCAGGGACAGGATGTGCGCGAACAGGCGCCAGGGGCCGGGCGGGGCGGTGAGCAGGCCCTGCGGGGCGGGGTCGCGCAGCCGGTGCAGCCGGGCCATGGCCAGCTTGGCGACCCAAGGGGTGGGGTCGTCCGGGGCCATGGCGGCCGCCCGGTCGCAGGCGGTCAGCGCGATCCGTTCCAGCGCCTCGGCGCGCTCGTCGCGTGCGTCGGCGGCCCGCGTCGCGCGCTGCACCGCGACCCGGGCCCACATCAGCGCCGCTTCGGGGGTCGGCTCCTCGGCCAGCCAGCGTTCCACCAGGTCGGTGCCGGCGGCCTCGGAGGCCAGCACCAGCGAGCGGTGGGCGCGCAGGCCGAAGTCGGCACGCGTCTCGGCGAGGGCCTCGGACGCGTATCGATAACGGCCGGCGCGCACATCGACGCATACGCTCGCCAGGACACGGTCGTCGGCCGCCGGATGCCATACATAGTGCCCTTCGAATAACTCCGCGACCATGTCCCCCTGTCCGTCCCCGTTCGATGCATCGCAGTTGCGCACCAGGCACCTTACTCAGTATTCGGTGCACCGGGAACGCCGGGTTTCACACATCGGTCAACGGGCCGGAATGTCAATCCTTTCGATTGACCGGCGGTCAGCCAGTGGTTCAAGGAGTGACTTTTCGGCCACCCGATTGGTCCAGCCGCTATGGGCCGCTACTAGACTGTTTCCGGAAAACACCCCCACACCGCACCACACCTCGGGAATCGCCATTCACGACCTCGCCGCCCGGCTGCGCGGGCTTCCCCCCTCCTTGGGGCCGGTCCGGCTGATCGCCGTCGACGGGCACGCAGGCTCCGGAAAGTCCACCTTCGCCGGGCCGTTGGCCGCCGCGCTCGGCGGCGCGCCCGTGCTGCACCTGGACGACATCGCCAGTCACGAGCAGCTCTTCGAGTGGACCGACCGGCTCCTGGACCAGGTGATCGACCCCCTCTCCCGCGGCGAGAGCGCGCACTACACCCCGTACGACTGGCGCGCCCGCACGTTCGGCCCGCCGCTCCCGCTGCCACCCGCTCCCGTGATCGTCATCGAGGGGGTCGGTGCCGGCCGCCGGGCGCTGCGGCCGTATCTGGCCCGGCTGCTGTGGATGGAGCTGCCCCGCGAGGAGTCCTGGGCGCGGGGCCGGCTGCGGGACGGAGAGGAGCAGCGGGAGTTCTGGGCCGGGTGGGTCGAGGCGGAGCACGCGCACTTCGCCACCGACCCCTCGCGCCCCCATGCCGATCTCCTGGTGCGCCAGACACCGCAGGGGTACTCGGTGCTGCCGGGACCCGCGAAGACCG
Source organism: Streptomyces sp. NPDC001450 (assembly GCF_053597295.1). NCBI lineage: Bacteria > Bacillati > Actinomycetota > Actinomycetes > Kitasatosporales > Streptomycetaceae > Streptomyces > Streptomyces sp. NPDC001450. Next base: position 123,798 of record NZ_JBSFHY010000017.1, on the reverse strand, counting down.
CCGAACCGGACCGGATGGTCACCCAGGGTGATGGGCCGTCGGCGATGTGCTGAACTTGTGAAGACCCTTGCGGGGGAACTTCCTTGAGTGCGCCGAGGGCGCTTGACCCGGGGACCGTACAGGACTTACGTTCTCAATGTGCGGCCATTCGGAGCCGCCCTCATACGCGAAGCCCCCGGTTGTTCCCCCGTGATCGGGGGCTTCGTTCTGCCCGCGACCCGTTTCCCGCGCGCTCCGCGCAACGATCTGCTCACCCTCGGTCACCGTTGCGCGTGCGCCCCGTCTGCTCCCACCTCGTCAAACGGCCCGTGCGGCACCCTTCGGCGCGCGGTCGTCCCACAGGTACGATGCCCTCGGTGCGACCTTCGAGCAGCTGCCTCGCGCACCTGCAACTCCGGTCCGCGGCACGGCGGTTCGACCGCGGCGGCCGTCGGGCGACTGCCCGGCGGTGAACCAACGGGGGCACGGTCTGTGGGGGACGTGATGGACTTCGGCACGCAGGGCCCCGAGGCCCCGGCCGACCTCGCCTGGCTGCGAGGTGTGGACGCCTACACGATGGGTGCCTATCCGCAGGCGGAGGAGGAGTTCCGCGCCGCGGCGCGGATGGATCCGGGGATGGCGGACGCCTGGCTCGGGCTGCACGCGCTGCGGGTGGACACGACGACCGCGCTGCTCAGAATGTTCCGGCACCGGGACCGCTTCGGGGAGCAGCGCGCCCGGCACCGCCGGACCCTCAACTCCTGGTACTGGCTGGGCTGGTGGGTGCAGCCGGTGCTGGAGAGCCCCCGCGATCTGCTGCTGGCGCACGCCTCGCACTGGCTGGACGGCCGGCACGTCCCGGAGCTGGACCGGGCGCTGGCGGGGCTGCCCCCGGTGGACACCGACCCGCAGGTCCGCTTCCTGCACGCCTGCCGCGCCTATCTCGTCAAGGACTGGGACCAGCTGGTCCGGCACACCGATCCGCTGCTCGACGATCCCCTGCTCGGCATCGAGGCGGGCCTGTTCGGCGGCATGGCCCGGGTCCGGCTGGAGATGTACGGCCAGGCCGAGCCGCTGCTCTCCGCGGCCCTGATGCGCTGCCGCAGTGAGCAGCCGCAGCGCAAGGAGCTGCGGTACTGGCTGGCCCGAGCGCACGAGGGGACCGGGCGCAGTGCCGCGGCGATGCCGTTGTACCGCGCGGTGCACCGGGTCGACCCGGCCTTCATGGACACCTCGGCCCGGCTCGCCGCGATCGCCGACGGCGACGGATACGACGATCCGGCCGACCTCGCGGCGATCACCCTGACCGGTGCCGGTGCGGACGCCATGGACGGCCCGGACACACTCGATCCGCTCTTCGGCACCGAGGGGCGCGATCTGCGCCTGCCGGACCCGGACCTGCCGACCGGGCCGGTGCCGTCGGTCCCCGATCCTGCGGTCCGGGCGAAGAGCGCGATGCCGTCCTCGCCCCTGCCCGCGGGGCCGACCGACGCCGCATTACTCGAGGAGGCGCTCGCCGAGCTGGAGCGCATGGTGGGTCTCGAGCCTGTCAAGCGCCAGGTCAAGGCGTTGTCCGCGCAGTTGAACATGGCGCGGCTGCGGGCCGGGCAGGGGCTGCCGGTGCAGCCGCCGAAACGGCACTTCGTCTTCTCCGGGCCGTCGGGGACCGGGAAGACCACGGTGGCCCGGATCCTGGGCCGGGTCTTCTACGCTCTCGGCCTGCTCGGCGGGGACCACCTGGTGGAGGCGCAGCGGGCCGATCTGGTCGGCGAGTACCTGGGGCAGACGGCCGTGAAGGCCAACGAGCTGATCGACTCCGCGATCGGCGGGGTGCTGTTCGTGGACGAGGCGTACTCGCTGTCCAACTCCGGGTACGGCAAGGGGGACGCGTACGGGGACGAGGCGCTGCAGGTGCTGCTGAAGCGGGCCGAGGACAACCGGGACCACCTGGTGGTGATCCTGGCCGGCTATCCCGAGGGCATGGACCGGCTGCTGGCCGCGAACCCCGGGCTCTCCTCCCGTTTCACCACCCGGGTGGACTTCCCGTCCTACCGGCCGCTGGAGCTCACCGAGATCGGCAAGGTGCTCGCGGCGGAGAACGGGGATCTGTGGGACGAGGAGGCGCTGGAGGAGTTGCGGTCCATCGCCGGGCATGTGGTCGATCAGGGGTGGATCGACGAGCTGGGGAACGGCCGGTTTCTGCGGACGCTGTACGAGAAGAGCTGCGCGTACCGGGATCTGCGGTTGTCGACGTATCCGGGGGTGCTGTCCCGGGATGACCTGGCGACCCTGCGGTTGCCGGACCTGATGCAGGCGTACGGGGAAGTGCTGTCGGGGCGGGGACCGCACGATCCGTCGGCCATGTAGGTGTGGCTGAGCGCCCCGAAGGGGCGCGGGGCTGGATCGATAGTGCGGCTCCGCCGCGTGGGCGCGACCAGCTCCCGCGCGCCCACGGACGGGAACGGCGCTACGTAGCCAGTGCCTCTTCCGGTTCGCCGCTCGCCCTCGGCTCGGAGAGCCTCGGTTCCGGGGTCTCGCGGTGGGCCGGGTCGCGGACCTCGCCCACCAGGAGTTCCAGGGCGTCCTCCAGAGCGACCAGGCCCAGGACCCGGCCGGAGGCGTCCGCCACCTGGGCCAGGTGGGTGGCCGCTCGCCGCATGACCGTCAGGGCGTCGTCCAGGGGGAGTTCCGCGCGCAGGGTGGCCATGGGGCGCCAGACGTGCTGGGGGACGGCCCGGCCGGAGTCCTCCAGGTCCAGGACGTCCTTGACGTGGATGTAGCCCATGAACGCACCCGTCCCGGCCGCCACCGGGAAGCGGGAGTAGCCCGTGCGGGCCGTCAGGTCGACGATCTCCCCCGGCGTGACCGACGGAGTCACCGTCACCAGGGACTCACGCCGCAGCAGGACGTCCGTCACCGGGCGGGAGCCCAGCTCCAGGGCGTCCTCCAGCCGCTCCCGCTCCTCGGGGTCGAGGAGGCCCGCCTGGCCGGAGTCCTCCAGCAGGCGGTTCAGCTGCTCGCTGGTGACGACGGCCTCGACCTCGTCCTTGGGCTCGACGCGGAAGAGCCGCAGGATGGCCTGGGCGCAGGCGCCGAGGGCCACCGTGATCGGCCTGCACATGCGGGCGAAGGCGACCAGACCGGGGCTCAGCCACAGCGCGGCCTTCTCCGGCGCCGCCATCGCGAGGTTCTTCGGCACCATCTCGCCGATCACGAGGTGGAAGAAGACCACGGCGGCGAGGGCGATCACATAGCCCAGCGGGTGGATCATGCCGTGCGGCAGGTGGACCGCCTCGAACAGCGGCTCCAGCAGCTGCGCCACCGTCGGCTCGGCCACCGCGCCGAGCGTCAGGGAGCAGACGGTGATGCCGAACTGCGCGGCCGCCATCATCTGCGGCAGCCGCTCCAGGCCGTACAGCACCTGCCTGGCCCGGGCCGTGCCGAGCGGTTCGATCTGGCTGCGGCGCACGGAGACGAGCGCGAACTCGGCGCCGACGAAGAAGCCGTTGGCGAGCACCAGCAGCGCGGCGAAGACCAGTTGGAGGACGCTCATCGGACGGCCTCCATGACGTTCACCGCCGGGACCGTCCTGACCAGCCGGACCCGCTCGGCGCGGTAGTGGCCGACCTGGCGGACGGACAGCCGCCAGCCGGGCAGTTCGGCCCGGTCGCCGGGGGCCGGGATACGGCCGAGCAGGTCGGCGACCAGGCCGGCGACGGTCTCGTACGGCCCCTCGGGCACATCGAGGCCTATGCGCTGCAGGATGTCGACACGGCAGCTGCCGTCGACGTCCCAGGCGGGCCTGCCGTCCTCCGGCGGGGCGGGGGCCAGCTCGGGCATGTCCTTGGCGTCGTGCTCGTCGCGGACCTCGCCGACGAGTTCCTCGACGATGTCCTCCAGGGTGACCACGCCCGCCGTGCCGCCGTACTCGTCCACGACGACGGCGATGGGCTGCTCGCTGCGCAGCCGGGCGAGGAGGGGCTGGACCGGCAGCGTCTCGGGGACGAGGAGCGCCTTGCGGGCGATGCGGCCGACCGGGGTGCGCAGCCGGTCGTGCACGGGGACCGCCAGCGCGTCCTTGAGGTGGGCCATGCCGACGATCTCGTCGATCTTCTCGCGGTAGACCGGGAAGCGGGACAGACCGGTGGCGCGGGTCAGGTTGACGACGTCCTCGGCGGTGGCCGTGTCCTGGAGGGCGCTGACCTTCACGCGCGGGGTCATGACGTGCTGCGCGGTCAGGTCGCCCAGGGACAGGGTCCGCACGAACAGGTCGGCCGTGTCCTGTTCCAGGGCGCCGGCCTGGGCCGAGTGCCGGGCCAGGGACACCAGTTCACCCGGGGTGCGGGCGGAGGCCAGTTCTTCGGCGGGCTCGACGCCGAGGGCGCGCACCAGCCGGTTGGCGACCGTGTTGAGCACGGCGATCACCGGGCGGAACAGGCGGGAGAAGTGGTACTGGGGGCCCGCGACGAAGCGCGCGACCTGCAGCGGCCGGGACACCGCCCAGTTCTTGGGTACGAGTTCGCCGATCACCATCTGGATCGCGGAGGCCAGCAGCATGCCGACGACCACGGCGACACCGGAGCCGACGCCCTCGGGGATGCCGATCGCCGTGAACGGGCCGCGCAGCAGCTCGGCCAGGGCCGGCTCGGCGAGCATGCCGACGACGAGGGAGGTGATGGTGATGCCGAGCTGGGTGCCGGAGAGCTGGAAGGACAGTTCCTTCAGCGACTCCACGACCGTACGGGCACGCTTGTCACCCTCGGCGGCGGCCTTCTCGGCGTCCGGGCGCTCGACCGTCACCAGGCCGAACTCGGCCGCCACGAAGAAGCCGTTGGCGAGAATCAGCAGGAACGCCGCTCCGAGGAGCAGCAGGGGGATGGTCATGATGCCGCCGCCTCGGTATGTCGCGAGGGGGCGGCGCAGGTACTACAGGACGATCCGTCCATCGCTGGAGGGAGTCACTCCTCGGGTAGCAGGGGGCCTCTGAAGGCCAGGGGGGCAACATCAGTGGCGGAGGCGCAACGACAACGCCTCCGCCAACAGGTTAATCAAGACATGGCCCTCTACGGCAGATCCCGCAGCGAGTGGGCCTCGGCGAGCGCCCGCAGGGCCTTCGCGTCGGCGATGGCGTGCTGCTTGGCGATGCCCGGCTGGATGCCGAGCGCGGGCAGGCTGGTGCCGTCGCTGAGGTTGAGGAACACCCAGGGGTCGCCCGGACGGAGGTTCACCTGGAGGATCTCCGCCCAGGCCAGGTGCCGCTTGCTGGCGATGTTGACGACGGTGACACCGGACTCGTCGGCGACGACCTTCACCCGGGCGAGCTGGGCCAGCGCCCAGAAGATCAGTGCCCCGGTGATGACGAAGCTGAGCCGCTCCCCCGGGCCGAGCTGCTCCAGCAGCATCGCGATCCCGGAGATCACCAGGAAGATCACGACTCCGGCGGTGAGCAGGATCGCCCGGGTGCGGCCCGGCCGGAAGGTGACGGGGAGGGTGGGCAGGGGGGTCTGGTCGGACATCTCGGTGCGTACCCCTCAGAGGCGGCAGGCGTGGATGGCCGTGGTCAGGATGGCCCGGGCGCCGATCTCGTACAGGTCGTCCATGATCCGCTGCGCCTCCTTGGCGGGGACCATGGCGCGGACGGCGACCCAGCCCTCGTTGTGCAGCGGGGAGACGGTCGGCGACTCCAGGCCCGGCGTCAGGGCGACGGCCTTCTCGAGCTGCTCGACGCGGCAGTCGTAGTCCATCATCACGTAGGTCCGGGCGACCAGGACGCCCTGGAGGCGGCGCAGGAACTGCTGAACCTTCGGCTCCGCAGCCTCCTCGCCGTCGGCGCCGGTGCGGCGGATGACGACGGCCTCGGACTTCATGATCGGCTCGCCGAAGACCTCCAGGCCCGCGTTGCGCAGCGAGGTGCCGGTCTCGACGACGTCGGCGATGACCTCGGCGACGCCCAGCTCGATCGCGGTCTCGACGGCGCCGTCGAGGTGGACGACAGAGGCCTCGACGCCGCTGTCGGCGAGGTGCTTGGCGACGATCCCCTCGTAGGAGGTGGCGACCGTCTTGCCCTTCAGGTCCTCGACGCCGTTCGCGGTGCCGGGCTTGGAGGCGAAGCGGAAGGTGGAGCGGGCGAAGCCGAGCGGCAGGATCTCCTCGGCGTCGGCGGCGGAGTCGACGAGCAGGTCGCGGCCGGTGATGCCGATGTCGAGCCGGCCGGAGGAGACGTAGATCGCGATGTCGCGGGGGCGGAGGTAGAAGAACTCGACCTCGTTCTCCGGGTCCACGATCCGCAGCTCTTTGGACTCCCGGCGCTGCTGGTAGCCGGCCTCATGCAACATCTCCGCCGCAGGGCCGGACAGTGAACCCTTGTTGGGGACGGCGATGCGCAGCATGAGGTCGGCTTCCTTTGCGTGAAGGGGGGTGTGCTGGGGGCTCTTTACGGCGTGCGGTTTACAGGTGGGCGTAGACGTCGTCGAGGGAGATCCCGCGGGCGACCATCATCACCTGGACGTGGTACAGCAGCTGCGAGATCTCCTCGGCGGCCGCCTCCTTGCCCTCGTACTCGGCGGCCATCCAGACCTCGGCGGCCTCCTCGACGACCTTCTTGCCGATGGCATGAACGCCCTTGCCGACCAGCTCAGCGGTGCGGGAGGAGGCGGGATCGCCGTGGGCGGCCTTGTGCTGGAGCTCGGTGAAGAGCTCCTCGAACGTCTTCTTGGACATGGTGAGCCCCACCCTACGCGGTTCGGGGGACTCCCTAGTGCCAGGGTTCAGATACTGAGCGGAGCGTGGCCGCCGTCGCCACCGCGGCCGTCACGGCCTCGTGCCCCTTGTCCTCGTTGGAGCCCTCGATACCGGCCCGGTCCAGGGCCTGCTCCTCGGTGTCGCAGGTGAGCACGCCGAAGCCGACGGGGACGCCGGTCTCGACGGCCACCTGGGTGAGGCCCTGGGTGACGCCCTGGCACACGTAGTCGAAGTGGGGGGTGCCGCCGCGGATGACGACACCGAGGGCGACCACCGCGTCGTAGCCGCGGCCCGCGAGGACCTTGGCGGCGACGGGCAGCTCGAACGTGCCGGGGACCCGGATCAGGGTCGGCTCGTCGATGCCCAGTTCGTGCAGGGCGCGCAGCGCGCCGTCCACCAGACCGTCCATCACCTTCTCGTGCCACTGCGCCGCGATGACGGCGACCCTGAGGTCGCTCACGTTGCGTACGGACAGTTCCGGTGCACCCTTGCCGCTCACGTCTCTCCTTCGTGCTTTCGCTTACTGGTTGGCGCAGGTGGCCGCGGACGCGGCCACAGGGGCTGTCGCGGACGCGGCCACAGGGGCTGTCGCGGACGCGGCCGCGGAGGCTGCCACGGCCGGAGTGTCCAGCCAGGGCAGGTCGTGCCCCATCCGGTCCCGCTTGGTGCGCAGGTACCGGAGGTTGTGCTCGCCCGCCTGGACGGGCATCGGCTCGCGGCCGGTGACCTTCAGGCCGTGGCGCAGCAGCGCGTCGGTCTTGTCGGGGTTGTTGGTCATCAGGCGGACGCTGCGGACGCCGAGGTCGGCGAGGATCTGCGCGCCGGCGCCGTAGTCGCGGGCGTCGGCGGGCAGGCCGAGTTCCAGGTTGGCGTCCAGGGTGTCGTGGCCCTGCTCCTGAAGCTCGTAGGCGCGCAGCTTGGACAGCAGGCCGATGCCGCGTCCCTCGTGTCCGCGCAGGTAGACGACGACCCCGCGGCCCTCCTCCTGGATGCGGTCCAGGGCGGTGTCCAGCTGGGGGCCGCAGTCGCAGCGCAGGGAGCCGAAGACGTCGCCGGTGAGGCATTCGGAGTGGACGCGGACCAGGACGTCCTCGCCCTCGCCGATCTCGCCGTGGACGAGGGCGACGTGCTCGACGCCGTCGAGGGTGGACCGGTAACCGTAGGCGGTGAAGGTGCCGTGCGCGGTGGGCAGGCGGGTCTCGGCCTCGCGGCGGACGGTGGGCTCGCTGCCTCGACGGTAGGCGATCAGGTCCTCGATGGAGATGATCGTCAGGCCGTGCTTGCGGGCGAACGGGATCAGCTCGGGCAGCCGCAGCATCCGGCCGTCCTCGCCGGCGATCTCCACGATGGCGCCGGCCGGGCGCAGGCCCGCGAGCTTGGCGAGGTCGACCGCGGCCTCGGTGTGGCCGTTGCGGACCAGGACGCCGCCTTCCCTGGCGCGCAGCGGGAAGATGTGGCCGGGGCGGACGAAGTCGGTGGGCTCGGCGGTGCCGTCGGCCAGCAGCTGGAGCGTGGTGGCGCGGTCGGCGGCCGAGATGCCGGTGGTGACACCGTGCGCGGCGGAGGCGTCGACGGAGATGGTGAACGCCGTCTTCATGGACTCGGTGTTGTCCGCGACCATCTGCGGCAGCTGCAGCCGCTCGAGTTCGTCGCCCTCCATGGGCGCGCAGATCAGGCCCCGGCACTCGCTCATCATGAAGGCGACGATCTCGGGGGTCGCCTTCTCGGCGGCGATGACGAGGTCGCCCTCGTTCTCCCGGTCCTCGTCGTCGACGACCACGACCGGGCGGCCGGCGGCGATGTCGGCGATGGCCTGCTCGACCGGGTCGAGCGTGAAGTCCTCGATGTCGTCCGGGCTGTAGAGGACGGGTGCCGTAGTCATGCCGGTGCTCCTTCCAGGACCGGCTGCGCGATCCGGCGGGAGCGCAGCCACCAGTCGCGCATGCCCCACAGGACGAGCGCGCCGTAGATGACGTAGACGAAACCGGAGAAGGCGTAGCCGTTGGCGAAGTTGAGGGGCACGCCGACGAGGTCGACGAGCAGCCAGGCGAACCAGAACTCGACCATGCCCTTGGCCTGGGCGTACATGGCGACGATGGTGCCGACGAAGATGTAGGCGTCCGGCCAGGGGTCCCAGGACAGCTTCGGGTAGGCCGTGAACAGCAGGGCCACCGCGACGGTGCCGGCGGCGGCCGCGGCGAGCATCGCCACGCGCTCGCGCCAGGTGGCGAACCGCGGGGCGATGTGACCGTCCTCGGCCTTGCCCTTGCTGCGCTGCCACTGCCACCAGCCGTACAGGGCGACGGCCATGACGACGGCCTGCTTGCCGGCGCTGCCGGTCAGGTGGCCGTAGAAGGCGGCGAAGAGGACGAGGCCGGACAGGAACTGCACCGGCCAGGTCCACAGGGAGCGGCCCCAGCCGAGGGCGAGGGCGATGAGGCCGAGGATGTTGCCGACCATGTCGGACCAGATGATGTGCTGGCCGAACATGGTGAACGCCTCGGAGTTCAGCCAGCTCACTCGCCGGCCCCCTGACCGGCCGTGAGCAGCCGCTCCACGTACTTGGCGATGACGTCCACCTCGAGGTTGACCGGGTCGCCGGGCTGCTTGTGGCCGAGCGTGGTCAGGTCGAGGGTGGTCGGGATGAGGCTGACGGTGAAGTAGTCCGGGCCCGCCTCGACGACGGTGAGGCTGATGCCGTCGACCGTGATGGAGCCCTTCTCGACGACGTAGCGGGCGAGGTCCGCGGGCAGCGAGATCCTGACGATCTCCCAGTTCTCGGAGGGCGTGCGGGCCAGCACCTGCCCGGTGCCGTCCACGTGGCCCTGCACGATGTGCCCGCCGAGGCGCGCGCCCACGGCTGTGGGGCGCTCGAGGTTGACCCGGGAGCCGACGGTGAGCACGCCCAGGCTGGAGCGCTTCAGGGTCTCGGCCATGACGTCGGCGGTGAACTCGTCGCCCTCGTGCTCCACGACGGTGAGACAGACGCCGTTCACGGCGATGGAGTCGCCGTGCTGCGCGCCCTCGGTCACGACGGGGCCGCGGAGCCGGAAACGAGAGGCGTCGCCGAGGTTCTCGACGGCGGTGACCTCACCCAGCTCTTCGACGATTCCGGTGAACACTTCCCGGGTCCTCCTGCCTCATTCGGGCACGGACTCCGGGGCCTGTCGATGACGACAGAATGTACGGGTGAGCAAGACCGTGAGCTCTGCCGACGCCGAAAAGGGACCCGCCCGCGCACGGACGAGCCCAGATACGGCGGCGCGCACACGAACATGCCCGCCCGCCGCGCACTGCCTCCCATCCGGACTTTAACCGTCGGTCCAGGAATTTCACCTGGTCAACCGGTCGCTGGAAGCGACCGGGTCGCGGACTGTAACCGCCGGTTCGGACTTTCACCGACCCCGGAGTGCGCTGCTTCTGGTACACGGCCAGTGTGCCACGCCGGGTCGTGTTCCAGACAGGCGGAGGGTGTGGGCTCCCTCACAGCCTGTGTCGCCGGCCTTGCGCGGCGGAACCGGCCTGGTCAACTGCCGTACGGCGAGTGGGGGTTGACCTTGGCCCAGACCCATTGACCACACTGGTCTAGTCCTTTTAGGGTGCGGGCGGGCCCGGTGGCGGTGACGACGGCCCTTGCCCGCCGCCGGGTCGTCATGCCTCTGACAGGCTGGGCCCATGACGACGCCACCACCGCTCGCCGACGAGTTCGAGTCCCACCGCCCCCGGCTGTTCGGCCTGGCCTACCGCCTGCTCGGCTCCGCGCAGGAGGCGGAGGACGCCGTGCAGGACGCGTATCTGCGGCTCAGCGGCGCCGACCGCGCGGGCATCGAGCATCTCGGGGCGTGGCTCGCCAAGACCGTCACCAACCTGTGCCTGAACCGGCTGACCTCGGCCCGGGCGCGCCGCGAGGAGTACGTCGGGGAGTGGTTGCCGGAGCCGGTGGCCACCTCCGACGGGACGCTCGGGCCGCTGGAGTCCGCCGAGGCGCGCGAGCAGGTCTCGATGGCGATGCTGGTGCTGCTGGAGCGGCTGACACCCACCGAGCGCGCGGTGTACGTGCTGCGCGAGGCGTTCGGGTACGGCCACCGGGAGATCGCGGACGTCCTGGACCTGGGCGAGGCCAACTGCCGTCAGCTGTACCGGCGGGCGGTGGGCCGGGTGGCCGTGAGGGAGTCCCGGTTCGACCCCGCTCCCGAGCGGCGGGAGGAGCTGGTCACGTCGTTCCTCACGGCGGCCCGGGAGGGTGACCTCACCGGGTTGGAGAAGCTGCTCGCGGCGGACGTGACCTGGTGGAGCGACGGCGGCGGCAAGGTCACGGCGGCCCTGCGGCCGATCGAGGGCCGGGAGAAGGTCGCCCGCTTCGTGGCGGGCGCCTCGCAGCGCTTCGCCGTGGGCCTGGAGTACACGGTGGTGGAGGTCAACGGCGCGATCGGGGTGGCCTCGTGGGTGGGCGGCACGCTGGTCGGGGTCGTCGAGTTCGAGCTGGTGGACGGGCTGGTCGCGGGCGTGTGGGCCGTGCTGAACCCGGACAAGCTGGAGCACGTACGGCGGCAGCTCACCCGTCCGTAGCCCGGGCCCGCCGGGGATTGTCACATTTCACGGGGCTGCGCGGTCTCAGCTGACGACGGGCGCTCCACCGGGGGCGTCCCGGAGTCCGGAGGGACGGAAACAGCATGACCACGATCCTGGTGACCGGCGGAACCGGCACGCTCGGACGGCTCGTCACCGAGCGGCTGCGGGCGGACGGGCACGAGGTGCGGGTGCTCAGCCGGCACACCCAGCCCTACGCCGTCGACCTGCGCGAGGGCGGGCCCGGCCTGGACGCGGCCCTCGACGGCGTGGAGACGGTCGTGCACTGCGCGAGCTCTCCGCGCGGCGACGAGCAGGCGGCGGACCACCTGATCGCGGCGGCACGGCGGGCCGGGGTGGGCCACCTGGTGTACATCTCCATCGTCGGCGTCGACCGGGTGCCGTTCGGCTACTACAGGTCCAAGCTCGCGGTGGAGCGGCGGATCGAGGAGTCGGGGCTCGGCTGGACCGTGCTGCGGGCGACGCAGTTCCACGACCTTGTGGTGACGCTTCTCCAGGGACTGGCCAAGCCGCCCGTCGTGCTGGTGCCGGCCGGGGTGCCGGACCAGCCGGTGGAGGTGGCCGAAGTCGCGGACCGCCTGGCCGAGTTGGCCCTCGCGGCACCGGCGGGGCGGGTACCGGACATGGGCGGGCCCGAGGTCCGGTCGTTCGACTCGCTGGCCCGCGCCTATCTCCGGGCGACGGGACGGCGCCGGCCTGTGCTCGGCATGCCCCTGTTCGGGAAGACGTACCGCGCCTTCCGCGCGGGCGGCCATCTCGCACCGGAGCAGGCTGTGGGCAAGAGGACGTTCGAGGAGTTCCTGGCGCGCCGCTTCGGGCAGTGACGCCCCGGTACGGCCGGCGCCCTGGACGACTAGCGCTCCGCCGGTGCGAACAGTTCGTCCTGGGCCCGGTCCCGGGCCGTCAGCAGGGCGCCACGCAGGACGGCGGCGCCGCCCAGGCTGCCGGCCCGCACCTCGGTGGCCAGCGGTGACATACGGCGGAGCCGCTCCTCCACGCGTGCGGCGAGCACCGCTCCCCCGGCCTGCCCGACCTCCCCGCCCAGGACCACGCAGCCGGGGTCGAGGATGGAGACGACGGAGGCGGCCCCGATGGCGACCCGGTGGGCGAGGGCGTCGAGGAAGCGGTCGGCGGGGCCGGGATCCCCGCCGGGCGGGCCGGTCACCTCCGCGGCCGCCTCGCGCACCACCACCGCGACACCGGGCCCGTCCATCGGCTCCGCTCTCGGCAGGCCGAACTCCCGGGCCAGTGCGCCGACCGCCGCCGCCCCGGCCAGCGAGTGGAAGCCGCCGTCGCAGTCCGTCGCCGAGGGCAGCGCGGTCGTCCCCGGCACCGGCAGGAAGCCGATCTCGCCCGTGCCGCCGGAGGCGCCGCGGCGCAGGGTGCCGTCCAGGACGACGGCGGCGCCCACGCCATGGCCCAGCCAGAGCAGGACGAAGGTGTCCCGGTCGCGGGCGGCGCCCTCGCGCTGCTCGGCCAGGGCGGCCAGGTTGGTCTCGTTCTCCACCGTGACCCGGGCCTCGGGCAGCCGTTCCTGCAGGGCCGCGGCCAGGCGCCGGTGCCAGGCGGGCAGACCCCCGGAGTCGCGCAGGTCGCCGGTGGCGGGGTCGACGAGACCGGGCGCTCCGATGCCGACGGTGTGCAGCCGGTCGGCGCCGGCCTCCTTCGCGGTGCGCTCCACGGCCGCCACCGCCTGCTCCACGGCGGGCCCGGTCCCGGTGTCTCCGCCGATCGGCACGGCCGCCTCGGCCAGCACCCGCCCGACGAGGTCGGAGACCAGCACGAAGACGCCCCCGGTGCGTACGTCGAGCGCGGCCAGGTGGGCGCGCTCGGCGACGATGCCGTAGAGCCGGGCGTTGGGGCCCCGGCGCTGCTCGCCGGACTCGCCGACCACGGTGATCAGGCCGGAGGCGGTGAGGCGTTCGACGAGGTCGGCGACCGTCGGCCGGGACAGTCCGGTCAGCTGCTTCAACTGCCCTGCCGTCAGCGGGCCTTCCTGCTGCAACAGACGCAGGGCGAGCCGGTCGTTGATGGCCCGGGCGGTGCTGGGTGATGCGGGCATGACCGGAATCCTCCCAGACGCGGGCGGCCGCAATACTCGCTATCTATCAGGCAGGGACCCTGATAGTTTACGGCGATGCCGAGACGAGGCGGTATGGAACTCCCGGGGAGGGGCTGGAACATGGGTGACGTGGGGTACACGCGTGACGAGGTCAGGCGCGCCCGGTATGCCGTGGCGGCCGTGTTCGCCGTGCACGGCGCCGTGACCGGCTCGTTCGCGACCCGCGTGCCGTGGATCCAGGACCACGCCTCACTGGGCGCGGGGCAGCTCGGGTTCGCGCTGGCGTTCACGGCGTTCGGCGCCTCGTGCGCGATGCCGCTGGCGGGCCGCATCAGCCACCGCTTCGGCAGCCGTACGGCGCTGCGCGGGCTGATCGCGTTGTGGACGCTGTCACTGATCCTGCCGTCCTTCGCGCCGAACCTGTACGCGCTGTGCCTGGCGATGTTCACCTACGGGGCGACCGCGGGCATGGCCGACGTGGCGATGAACGCGCTGGGTGTCGAGGTGGAGCGGCTGCTCGGGAAGTCGATCATGTCCGGACTGCACGGCATGTGGAGCGCGGGCGCGCTCATCGGCTCGGCCGCCGGTACGCTCGCCGCCCACCTGGGCTCGGACGCGCGCCTGCATTTCGCGCTGGCCGCCGCAGTCCTCACCCTGCTCGGCCTGCTGGCCTGCACCTGGGTCCTCGACGTGCAGCCCGGCGAGGACGAGGAGCCGCCGCCGCGGTTCGCGCTGCCGCCCCGCTCGGCGCTGCTGATCGGCGCGGTCGGCTTCTGCGCGGTGTTCGCGGAGGGGGCGAGCCTGGACTGGTCGGCGGTGTTCCTGCGGGACCGGCTGGACAGCTCGGCCGGTCTGGCGGCGGCGTCGACGACCGGGTTCATGCTCACGATGGCGGTGGCCCGGATCGCCGGGGACGCGGCGGTGAACCGCTTCGGCGCGGTCACCGTCCGGGCCGGCGGCGTCCTGGCCGGTCTTGGCGGCCTGCTGGTCGTCGTCGCGGAGCACCCGGCGGTGGCGATGGCCGGGTTCGCGCTGATGGGGCTCGGGATCGCCGTGGTCGTGCCGCTGTGCTTCGCGGCGGCCGGTCACGCCGGCCCCAACCCCAGCCAGGCGATAGCGGGCGTGGCGACCATCACCTACACCTCGGGGCTGATCGCGCCCAGCCTGATCGGCGGGGTGGCGCAGGCGACCAGCCTGGTGGTCTCGTTCTGCGTGGTGACCGCGCTGGCCTGCGGGCTCGCGGTGTTCGCGGGGGTGCTGCGCACGGCCGAGCGCGGCGGCCGGACGCAGGTCAGTCCGCAGGCCGCAGCAGTTCCCGAGCCGCGGCCCTGAAGGAGTCGCTCCACGGCGCGGGGCGCAGGGTCGTCGCGTCCAGCCGGACCAGGACCCGGGCACCTTGCGCGTAGGTCTGCGTGCCGTCGGCCGAGCAGAAGCGGAAGCCGTAGGTCAGGCCGGTGGTGCCGAGCCGTTCCAGCCAGAGGTGGACGGCGTAGGTGCCCGGGCGGGTCACCGGCGCCTCGTAACTGATCCGCAGTTCACGGACGGCGTTGCAGGCGTCGCCGGCGGCCACCCAGTCGCCGTCGAACCGGATGCCGTACTCGCTCCACAGCTCGGTCCAGGCGCGCTCCACCATCAGCGGATAGCGGGCGTTGTGGAGCAGCCCGAGCGCGTCCAGATCGTCGAAGTGGACGGTGACGGGGATCAGCCGGCCATGTGCGACGGCGGGGGCGATCGGGGCTTCGGCGGTCACGGGAGGGGCTCCTGAACGTGGGTACGGGGCGGTGGGAACGCCCCATACTAAGCGACCGCTCAGCAGCCCCGGTCGGGAAGGGACCTGGTCAGGCCCGGTCAGCCCGCTATCGAGTCCAGCTGCTCGGCGGCGGGCCTCAGCGCCCACAGGTCACCGCCGGGAGGCGCCTGGAGCCGAGGCACGGCCGCCTTCGCCGCCGCGTCACCGGCGTCCGCCGCCGCGTGGACGACGTCGCTCGCCGCGTACCGGTGGAACTCCAGCTCGGGGTGCGGCCAGGCGGCGGTGCCGGTCGCGGCCGGCAGCAGATAGTCCACCGCCTTGAACAGGCTCCGCCCGTCCGGCCCCCGGTAGGCCCAGAGGTTCACGCCCACGTGCCGGCCGATGGCGGCGAGCCGGGTGTAGGCGACGAGGTCGAAGGCCGAGTAGTGCCAGCTGCGGGTGCGGGCCAGTTCCTGCGGCTGGCTGCCGTCGGCGGCGATCTGCGGGTCGATCCGCGCGGCGCGCGCGTCGAGCACGGTCCGCCGGGCCAGGTCCGTGTCGCCGGTGGCGTAGGCGAGGGCGGCGAGCAGCATGTCGTAGAAGGTGCCGTGGTTGTTGGCGGCCGCACCCTCCTGCCTGCCGAAGTCGCTGTTCTTCAGCCAGCCGAGGAAGCCGGTGTTCCACTCGCCCATCGCGGCGCGGTCCTCGGCGCTCCAGCCCGGGGCTCCGGTGGCGAGGATCGCCTGGGCGTCCAGCACGCTCGTGTACGACTGCGAGAAGTCGATGACGCCGATGGCCCGGCCGTCGTACTTGCAGGGGATGAACTGGGCGTGGTCCAGGTTGGGGTTCATGCGGGTGGCCGGGTCGAGGAACCAGGTGCGCAGGATCCGCCCGGCCTTCTCGGCGTAGCTCCGTCTGCCGGTGTAGTACCAGGCGAGCGAGAGGTCGTACGTGGAGTCGAAGACCTTCTCCACGTCCTGCCGGTCGGTGCCGCTGTCGACCTCGGGATTGCGCTGCCCGTCGCGCTGGACGTACGGGCAGCCCCAGGGGTTGTCGGCGGTGGGGGTCGTGGTGGGCCACCAGTAGGGGGCCTGGCTCAGGTAGTCGTGGACGTCACCGCCGGGGGCGGGCTTCGGCTTGTCGACGACCGTCCAGGGGCCCTGGTCCAGCCAGGCGTCCGCGCGGGTGGTCAGGTCCTCGAGCGCGCGCCGGAGCCGGGGGTCATGGTCCGGACGGGACCGGGTCCGCTGGAGGCGGGCGCCGTCGAGGACGGCCGTCCGGGGGGCCTTGGGTGCCGCGTGGGCGGAGGGGGCGAGCACGGCCGCGAAGGTCACCATGGCGGCCAGCAGCACGGTCGCACGGGATCTTCCACTCATCGAGCACTCCGATCATCACGGATCAGGTTGATCAGATACGTGAACGTAGTTCATGAATAGGACCGTGCGAGCGTAGAGCGGCCAGGTACCCGTGACAATGGTCCAGACCGTCTTCACGCACAGAGAAAGCGAAAACCCACCATGGACCTCGGCGTGCGCTGGAATCTGCACGGTGACGGGCGCACACCCGCTGCGCAACCCGCTGAACCTGGTCCCGGCGGCCGCGGGCATCGTCGTCGGCGTCGGCAACGTCTCCATGAAGTTCAGCGAGAACTTCACCCTGAGCGGCATCGCGCTGGGCACCCTGGTCGTCATCACCGGGTACCACGCCCTGGGCGCCTTCGCGCCGGCCCACCTCAAGCCGCAGGAGCCACTGCTGGACGAGGGCACGTCCACGTACGACGAGGAGGACGGTCAGCGCGCCAAGTCGTAGGCGTACGACGGCGTGAACGTCCCGGCCGCGCCCCGGCAGCCGTCGGACTCCCCCGGCAGCTTCACCCACAGGTAGGCGTCGATGCGGGCCTCGCCCGTGGTCAGGGTCGGTGGCCGGCCGATCCTCCGCCCCGCCGGGTCGCACCACTGGCCGTCGGGCGGTGCGCCGTTGCCGTTGCGGCTGGTGTCGATGACCGCGCCGAGGCTCGCGGGGCTGCCGAGGGCGTCGAGGACCTGCCGGTCGTAGGCGATCTCGTCGGCGGTGGTTCGGAAGTTGGAGACGTTGCTGAAGATGCCGTCGGCGGCGTCGGCTCCCGCCTGTTTCAGGAGGGCGGCCTGCTTGGCGGGCGGGTTCCAGCCGGAGTGGCCGGCGTCGTAGTAGACCCGCGCGCGTGGGTTCGCTGCCTTCAGGGCCCGGCCCGCGCGGGCCAGCGAGGCGAAGCGGGCGGCCCGGTCCGCGTCCGAGAGACAGCCGGACTGGGCGATCGAGTCCGGCTCCAGGACCACGATCGCCTCCCCCGAGCCCAGCCCCCGGGCGAAGGCGTCGATCCAGGCGTCGTAGGCCGCGAGGTCCGGCGCCCCGCCCCGGGAGGCGCCACCGCAGTCGCGGTCGGGGATCGCGTACGGCACGAGCACCGGGACCCGGCCCTGCGCCGCCGCACCCGCGGTGACCGCACGCACCTGGGCGGCGATGGTGTCCGGGCTGTACTCGGCGAACCACACCGCGGCCGGCTGATCGGCGATCCGGGACGAGATGATTGCGGTGCGCGGGTCGCCGGGGTGGGCGCGGACCCAGTCCATCACCTGGGAGTCGGGGTGGCGGTAGAGGCGGGGGGTCATGGCGCCGGTCCGCTGCTTCCTCTCGGTGCGGGTCGCGGTGGGGCCGGGGTCCGGCGGCTCCGGCTCCTTCGCCTCCGCCGCGGGAGTCCGCGTGGTCCTCGACGAGGAGGGCGACGGCGCGGGTAGGGCGGGTCGGGGCGCGGGGCGCGGGGTGTGGGTCACCTCGGGCCGGGCCTGGCCGGAGCCCCGGCGGTGGTCCAGCGCCGAGATCATCCCGGTCACGGTACCGACCAGGGTGACCACCGAGGCCACCACGACCATCGCCGCACGCCTACGGGCCCGCCTGCGCGCGGCCCGCCGCGCGGCCAGCCGCCGAGTACGTAAGCCTGACACGGTCTCGCTCCCCCTCCACACGTGCGATGCCGCTCCGCTCTTCCGACGCGGTGCCGCTCCCGTCCTTCCCGCGCGGTGCCGCCCTCGCCCCTCCCACGCGGTGCCGCTCCCGTCCTTCCCGGACCGTGCCGCCCTCGCCCCTCCCACGCGGTGCCGCTCCCGTCCTTCCCGGACCGTGCCGCCCTCGCCCCTCCCACGCGGTGCCGCTCCCGTCCTTCCCGGACCGTGCCGCCCTCGCCCCTCCCACGCGGTGCCACCCTCGCCCCTCCCGCGCGGTGCCGCCCTCGCCCCTCCCGCGCGGTGCCACCCTCGCCCCTCCCACGCGGTGCCACCCTCGCCCCTCCCGGGCTATGCCGCTCCCGCCTTACCCGCGCGAAGTCACCCCGCCCCTCCCGCGAAGTCGCCCCACCCTTCCCGCACGATGCCCCCCCGCATTACCCCGTTCCGGCGAAGCCTGGGGACGGTCGGTGCGTGGGGTGGGGCAAGGCTGGGACCCTTCCCCCATGGCGCAGTCGGAACACCTCAGTACGCCCGTCGACGCCGTGGTCGCGCGGATGCGTGTCCTCGACGCGGAGTTGCCCGAGCGGGACGGGGTCGCCGTGTTCAACCGCGTCTACCTCGCCGTCACCGAGGAGGTCGACCGGCGCTTGGACGCCGGGGAGTTCCCGGACCGGCGGGCGGCGTCCGCGCTGGACGTGCGGTTCGCCGAGCGGTATCTGGCGGCGGTCGACGCGGTGGAGCGGGACCGCCGTCCACCCGCCTGCTGGCGGCCCCTGTTCCAGTTCCGCCGCCATCCCGGGGTACGGCCGCTGCAGTTCGCGCTCGCGGGCATCAACGCGCACATCGGGCACGATCTGGCGCTCGCCGTGGTGGACACCTGCCGTACGCTCCGCTGCGAACCGGCCGACCTGGAGGACGAGTTCGAGCGCGTGGGCGACCTCCTCGTCTCGCTGGAGGAGCGCATCCGCGAGGATCTGATGCCGGGCCCCGACCTGCTGCAGATCGCCGACCCGATCACCCATCTGCTGGGCTCCTGGAGCCTGGAGCGGGCGCGGGACGCGACCTGGACGGCGGCCCGGGCCCTGTGGGCGCTGCGCCGCTGCGAGGACGTCGTGGAGGAGTTCACCGAGCGCCTCGACGCGGCGGTCGGCTTCGCGGGCCGCATGCTGCTCACCCCGCTGGCCGACTGACCTGGCCGGATCCGGCCCATGGGCGAGCCTCCTGCGGAACTGCCCCGCCCTCGCCCTACGTTGACGGTTCAACACCCAGCGCAGAGGAGCAGCGGTATGGCGACCCGGCTCGGCCTGAGTCTTCCCCAGATGCAGCAGTACTCCCTCGGCAAGGACGTGCCCGACGTGGCGCGCGCCGCCGAGGAGATCGGTTACGACAGCCTGTGGGTCTTCGAGCGAGCCCTGTTCCCGGAGCCCGCCTCCCAGGGCCTGTACGGCATCGAGGGCCTGCCCTGGCCCGACCAGTACCGGAACGTGGCGGACCCGCTGGTCACCCTCACCCTGGCGGCCGCGGCCACCGAGCGGGCCCGGCTCGGCTCCAGCGTGCTGGTCGCTCCGCTGCACATCCCGTTCCAGCTCGCCAAGACCCTCGCCTCGCTGGACGCGGCGAGCGGCGGCCGGGTGATCGCGGGCTTCGGCACCGGCTGGTCGCTGGACGAGTACGCAGCCGCGGGCGTCCGGCCGATCGCGGAGCGCGGCAAGGTGCTCGACGAGATCATCGAGGTGTGCCGGGCGGTGTGGGGTCCCGACCCGGTGCGCTACGACGGCCGTATCACCAAGATCGAGTCCGCCGTGGTCGGGCCCAAACCCGCCCGGCCCATCCCCATCCTGCTGGCCGCGAGCAACAAGAAGGCGCTGACCCGGCTCGTGGACCACGCGGACGGCTGGCTTCCGGTGGGCATGGGCGTGGAGCAGATCGCAGCGCAGTGGCAGCAGTTGCAGCAGCTGGCGGCCGAGCGCGGCCGCACGGAGCCGATCCAGACAGTGCTGAGGGTGAACTGCGTCCGCCTGCCCAAGGCGTACGAGGGCGCGGACCGCCGGCCCTTCCAGGGCGACGTCGACCAGATCGTCGAGGACCTGGTGGCGCACGCGCAGATCGGCCTGGAGGAGATCCTCGTCGACCTCCAGGGCACCGCGCGAGACGCCGAGGAGCTCAAGGACGTCGCCGCCGAGGTGTTTGAAAAGGCGCGGACGGCCGGAGTCTGAGCCCGGCCGCCCGCGCCTTGGTCCGATTCCCGGTCAGTCCTCGGGAAGCTCCACCGGGGCGATCTCGTCGTAGACGTCACCCGGGCCCGGGTTGGCCGCGTCGGTCTCGCCGCCGAAGTGGTGCATGACGCCCCAGACCGCGTTCAGCGCGGTCTGGATCGCGCCCTCCGCCCAGCCGGCCGTCCAGGAGATGTCGTCGCCGGCGAGGAAGATGCCCCGCTTGTCCTCGGGCAGCCGGTCCTGCATGAAGTGCGTGAACAGGCGCCGCTGGTAGCGGTAGTGGCCGGGCAGGTTGGCCTTGAACGCGCCCATGAAGTAGGGCTCGTTCTCCCAGGAGACGGTCACCGGGTTGCCGATGATGTGCTTCCTGATGTCGACCTTCGGGTAGATCTCGCCGAGCGACTTCAGCATGACCTCCATCCGCTCGTTCGCGGACAGGGGCAGCCACTTCAGGCTGTCGTCGCACCAGGTGTAGGACAGGCAGATCACGGCGGGCTTGTCCGGGCCGTCGTCGAGCAGGTAGGTGCCGCGGGTCATGCGGTCGGTGAGCGTCATCGACATGACGTCCCGGCCCGTCTCCTCGTCCTTGTCCAGCCAGAACGGCCGGTCGACCGGCACGAACAGCTTCGAGGACTCCATGTAGTGGGTGCGCTCGATCGCGGTCCAGTGGTCGATCGGGAAGAGCGAGTCGTCACAGGCGATCTTGGACAGCAGCATCCAGGACTGGGCGGTGAAGACGGCCGCCTTGTAGGTGCGGATGTCGCCGTTCGCGTCCGTCACCGTGATCTGGTTGCCCGCGGTGCGGTGCAGCCGGGTCACGGCCGGCTTCGGCTCGCCGTCCACATGCAGGGACTTCAGCGAGGTGCCGTAGGGCCAGTGGACGATCTTCTCGGGCTCGCGCTCCCACAGGCGCAGCGGCAGCTGCTGGGAGCCGCCGACGATGCCGCGGTGGTGGTCGTCGGCCTCGGTGTAGACGACCCGCAGGATCTCCAGGATCGAGTTCGGGAAGTCGGTGTCCCAGCCGCCGGTGCCGAAGCCGACCTGGCCGAAGATCTCGCGGTGCCGGAAGGACTTGAAGGCCTCGGAGTCGCAGAGGAAGCCGTAGAAGGTCTGGTTGTCGAGCTTCTCGACCAGCTTCGCCCAGATCTCGCGGATGCGCGGGACGTCGCGCTCACGCATGGCGCGGTTCATGTCGGAGAAGTCGGCGCCCTCGTCGAGGCACTTGTTCCAGGCCTCGGCGACGTCCCGGTACACCTGGGGCAGGTCGTCGATCGTCTCGGCGTAGTGCGACTCGCCCTTGAGGTCCACGACGGTGGACGGGGTGGCCTCGGCCAGCGGGTTCGGGAAGGCCTTGGTCTCCAGGCCCACCATGTCGATGTAGTGCTGCAGGGCGGTGGAGGACGGCGGGAAGCGCATCGCGCCCAGCTCGCAGCCCAGCGACTCGTCGCAGCCGTCGAAGCCGACGGTGCGCAGCCGGCCGCCGAGCTGGTCGGCCTCGTAGACGACGGGCTTGAGGCCCATCTTCATCAGCTCGTAGGCGGCCACGATGCCGGACAGGCCGCCACCGATGACGGCGACCTCGGTGCCGTGCTCGGTCGCCGGGATCTGGCCGAGCCCCGCCGGGTGGGCGAGGAAGTCGTCGTAGGCGTAGGGGAAGTCCGGGCCGAACATGGTGATCGGCGGCTGCTGCTCGTCGGCGTGCTCGACGGCGTTGGGCACCGTGGACGTCATGGGGTACGGACTCCTTGCGCGGGGGTGGGGCGGGGAAGGCTCGGGTGGGGTGAGGCGGGGCGGACTCGGGGGGTCAGACCAGGGACCTGTACAGGCCGGGGCGGCGGTCCTGCAAGTACGGGTTGGCCTCGCGGGAGGCGGCCAGGAAGGCGGGGTCGCCGTCGGCGAACACCAGCTCCTCGCCGCGGCCGGCGCGGGTGCGGGCGATGCC
The DNA here is from genome assembly GCF_053597295.1 of Streptomyces sp. NPDC001450. Classification (NCBI taxonomy): domain Bacteria; kingdom Bacillati; phylum Actinomycetota; class Actinomycetes; order Kitasatosporales; family Streptomycetaceae; genus Streptomyces; species Streptomyces sp. NPDC001450. The sequence continues at coordinate 101,558 of NZ_JBSFHY010000017.1, read as the reverse complement.
GTCGGGGCCGGCGAGGACGGACAGTCCGACGAACTCGAACTCGCCCTCGGGGCCGACGCGGTTGACGTACGCGACGTACATCTGGTTCTCCCAGGCCCGCACCGGCACGAGGGACTCGGCGACGAACTGGAAGGGGTGCATCTGCGCCGTCGGCACGATCAGCAGGTCGGTGCCGGCCAGCGCGTGGGCGCGGACGTTCTCCGGGAACTCGACGTCGTAGCAGATCATCAGGCCGACGGTCAGGCCGTTCAGCTCGGCCTGGACGACCGGCTGCTCGCCCGGCGTGAAGTGGTCGCGCTCGAAGCAGCCGAAGAGGTGGGTCTTGCGGTAGTTCGCGAGCCGGGTGCCGTCGGCGGAGATCAGCTGGGCGGAGTTGTAGACGGTCTCGCCGTCGCGCTCCGGGTAGCCGTAGACGATGGCCAGGCCGTGCCGGACGGCGATCTCGGCGATCGCGTCGGCGCAGTCGCCGTCGGCGGGCTCGGCGAGGCGGCCGATGGCGTCGCCGATCGCGTAACCGGTGAGGAACATCTCCGGAGCGGCCAGCAGCGCGGCGCCCGCGGCGGCGGCGCGGCCCGCGGCCTCGTCGAGGACCTTGAGGTTCTCGGCGATCGAGCCGGGGCGGCCGGAGCTCTGGAGCAGTGCGGTGCGCATGCGGGTTCCTCACCGGAAAGGGGGGTTTTGGGGCCACAAAAAAGGTACGGTCGGCGCGCTCGGCCGGACAAGCGGGAGCCGTTGCGCGCCGGTGCGTGGTTTGTTGCGTGGCAGGGGGGTCGGGCGGCGATTCGTTGCGCGCCCCGAGGCGGGGTTCCCCTCCACCCGGAGACGCAGGTCACGGCGGGACTTCCCCGCCGGACGGGGGAGGCGGGATGCCGCCCGCGGAGCGATGCGCCGACGGCCCGCCGCCGGGAGAGTGGTGAGCGTTCAGTTCACACGCTTGACCTGCGGAAAGGACCGTCATGCAGCGTCGTACGAGGATCGCCGCCATCACCTGTGCCGTCGCCCTGCTGATCACCGCCGGGACGGCGGGCGCGGCTGTGGCCTCGGGAGCCGGGATGCACCATCCCCAGCGTGAGGCCGCCGCGCTCACCGGCAAGGCCAAGCTGTACCGGTCGGCAGGGGACGACATCACCTTCTCCTTCGACGCACATCTGGCGGCGCAGGACACAAGGAACCCGCGGAAGGCCACCGGAACGTTCGCGTTCAGCCACTACCTGCACGGGCAGGGCGCCTGGGCCGAGGCGAAGGTGGACTGCCTGGTCACCGGCGGGAAGGTCGCCGTCGTCTCCGGCGTGATCACGGCCTCGGACCTGCCGGGGGCCAAGGGCAGGCGGGTCGGCGTCACGGTCCACGACCTCGGACGGCACGACCGGCTGGGGTACAGCTGGGCGGGGGTCGGCAGCCCCACGGACACCAAGGACCTGCCGCCGTGCGTGTCGTCGGCCCCCTTCGAGAAGGTGAAGCAGGGCACGGGCGACTTCAGGGTCGTCCCGTGGAACCCGGCGCTGTGAGGGTCACCCGACGCCGATGACCACCTTTCCGAGCGGGCTCGCCGTCTCGTAGTACCTCGAAGGGGAACACCCGGTCGACCACCGGTCGCAGCCGGTGCGCGGCGATGGCGTCGTTCATGGCGGTGAACTGGGCGCGGCTGCCCACGGCCACCGCGCGGACGGTGGCGGCGGCACCGAACAGCAGCCGGGGGTCGAGCGGAGACCAGTCGCCGCAGACGGATCCGACGAGGGCGACATGCCCGTCGACGGCGACCGACCTCAGCGACTGGTTCAGCGTCCCGGCGGTGTCGACGACACGGTCGACACCCCGCCCGCCGGTCTGCTCCCGGACGGCGCTGTGCCAGTCCGGGACGTCGCGGTAATCGACGACCGCGTCGGCCCCCAGTTCGCGCAGGCGCGCCGCCTTGGCCGGGCTGCCGGTCGTGGCGATCACTCGCGCGTCCGTCCAGGCCACCGCCGGAGCCGAGGTGATAGCTGCGTACCGTGGAAGGGATCACCGCCGGTCACCCCTCGATGAACTGGTAGTCGCCGACGATGCGGCCGTCGGGGCCGAGCACGAGGATCTCCAGGCCCACCCCGGCGACCTCCCCGCCGTCCCTGGGCGTCATCTCCCAATGGAACTTGACGACGTCGTGGAGCCGGTCGGCGTCGTCGCGCGAGCGGAAGACGAAGGCGCCGGGCGCGACGAACTCCTCGTGGGCGCGCGCCACCCGGAGCTCCAGCGCCTCGTGCCCGCGTGCCTCCAGGACGAGCCGGTCGAAGCCCAGCCCCTCGGCGGCCTGCACCAGCGCCTTGGGCGGCTGCAGCACATGGACCGCGTCGTCGGACCACAGGTCACGGATCGCGGTGCGGCGCCGCTCCGCGTCGGGTTCGTTCCAAACGGCGACGTACTTCTCGGTGAGGCGGCGGATGTCGGTGTCGGACATGGTCGTTCCCCTCGGTTGCGCAGGGCCGGTGTACGGCAACGACCCTGCTGCGCCGTGCGTACCTGCGGCAATTCCCCGCGGGGTATCGCCCGGTCGCGGCCGGGCGGGCTACACAGGAGACATGATCGGTGAATCGACCAGAGGCCCCTTCTGCGGCGCGTTGCGCGAGTGGCGCACCCGGCGGCGGGTCAGCCAGCTGGAGCTGGCCACGCGCGCCGGAACCACGCAGCGGCACGTCAGCTTCATCGAGAGCGGCCGGTCGGCCCCCGGCCGCTCGATGATCATCCGCCTGGCCGAGTCCCTGGAGGTGCCGATCCGCGAGCGCAACGAGCTGCTGCTCGCGGCCGGATTCGCACCGGTGTACCCGCAGAGCAGCCTGGACGACCCGCGGCTCGAACCGATCCGTACCGCGCTCGAACGGATCCTGGACGGCCATCTGCCGTACCCGGCGGTGGTCGTCGACCGGCACGGCGACCTCGTCTCGGCCAACGCCGCCTTCCACGCGATCATCGCCGGCGTGGCCCCGCACCTCCTCGTCCCGCCGGTGAGCGTCCCCCGGGTGCTGCTGCATCCGCAGGGCTTGGCGCCCCGCATCGTCAACCTGGAGCAGTGGGCGTGTCACATCGTCGACGCGGTCCGGGCCGAAAGCGCGCGCAACCCGGACGACCGGCTGCGGCGGCTGGTGGCCGACCTCGCCGAGCTGGCACCGGCGCGCCCGCGCGAGTCACCCGACCACCTCGGCTTCGCCGTACCGCTGCGGCTGCGGGCGCCCGATCCGGACGACGACCGCGAGCTGACGCTGATCACCACGCTCACGCACTTCGGCACGGCCACCGACGTCACGGTCGCCGAGCTGCGCCTCGAGGCCTTCCTGCCGGCGGACCAGCAGACCGCCGGGATGCTGACCGAACTCGTCGGCGCCGCGGCTACAGCTCCTTCAGCCGCTCCACGATCTCCCGCAGCAGCCCCGGATCGGCGGCCGGACCGCTGACCGGCAGGCGACGGGGCTCGTCGATGCGGATCAGACCGGCCTCCGCCAGGTCGCCGAGCAGGACCCGTACGACGGTCAGGGGCAGGTCGGCGTCCGCGGCGAGCTCGGCCACGGGGCGTGCGCCGCGGCGGATCAGGTGGAGCAGCGCGGCGCGGGCGTGGTCGAGTTCCGGGCGCGCCGCGCCGTCCGGCTCCAGGGCGGTGACCCGGGACATGAGGTCGATGGTGTGCCGGTCCGAGGGCCGGGTGCGGCCCCGGGTCACGGTGTAGGGACGGACCATCGACCCGGTCTCGTCCTCGTACCAGTGCTCGTCGCTCACCGCGGGATCAGGGGGCCGAGCGGGTGGCGGCGTCCAGATGGCGGCCGAGGCGGCGGACGAGCAGGGCCATCTCGTGGGCGAGCTGTCCCACGTCGGTCCGCGCCTCGCTCAGCACGGCGAGGCGGCTGCCGTGGCCGGCCGGGGTGATGAAGAGGTAGGCGTCCTCCAGCATGACCATGGTCTGCCGCACCTCCCCCGCCTCGAACCGCTCACCCGCCGAGCGGGCGAGGCCGTGGAAGCCGGAGCAGACGGCGGCCAGGTGCTCGATGTCCCGTCGGCGCATGCCCTCCGAGCAGCTGAGCGGCAGGCCGTCGGCGGTCAGCAGGACCGCCTGGCGGACATGGTCGGTCCGGGCCACGAGGTCGTCGAGCAACCAGCCGAGATCCGTGCCGGGCGTTCCGGCGGGCGGGACCGGGTTCTCGGGGGTCTCGTCGTCACCGTGCATCGTCGGTGTCCGTCCCTTCGTCGGCGTCGGTGGTCGCGTCGTCTGTGTCCGTGGTCGCCGGCAGGCCCTTACGGCCGCGGTCCAGGCCCCGCTGGAAGGCGCCGAAGATCGCCCGCATCTCCTCGGCGTCGACCTCGCGCCCGGGCTCCGTGTCACGGGGCGGCGGATCGTCGCGCAGCTCGCGGACGAGGGAGGCCTGACGGGTGCGGGTGGGCAGGGCGGGGGTGGGCGCCGGGTCGGGAGTGGCCACATGGTCGGGAGTGGCCACATGGTCGGGAGTGGCCTCGGGGTCGGGGGCGGCATCCGGTGCAGGGGCGTCCGGAGTACGGGGCTCGTGCGGTGAAGGCCCGGGTGCCGTGGCGGGCTGCGGCGTGGACCGCTTCCTGGTGGGCAGCTCCAGCACCGGCGCTCTCCGCTCGACCGGCATCGGCTGCTCGACCGGCATCGGCGGGTGCCCGGCCGGGTCCCGTCCCTCGGCTCCGGCGAACGGCGCGCCCGTCGGCTCGACCGCCGCCAGCACCCCCTCCGGGAGCAGCACCACCGCGGTCGTACCGCCGTACGGCGAGTCCCGCAGGTTCACCTCGATGCCGTGCCGGGCGGCGAGGCGGCCGACGACGTACAGGCCGAGCCGGTCGTGCCGGGTGGGGTCGAAGGCGTCGGGATCGGTGAGGGTGCGGTGGGCCTCCGCGCGCTGCTCGGCGTCGAGGCCGAGCCCGCGGTCGTCGATCTCCAGCACGAAGCCGCTGCCGACCCGCCCGGGGCGCAGGGTGACCTGGGTGTGCGGCGGTGAGAACGCCGTGGCGTTCTCCAGGAGTTCGGCGACGAGATGCACGACGTCGGCGACCGCGTCCGCCGCGACGCCGACCTCGGGCATCGGCGGCACCACCACGCGCGCGTAGTCCTCGATCTCGCTCACCGCCGAGGCGACGACGTCCGCGACCGGCACGGGCCTGCGCCAGCGGCGGCCGGGCGCCGAGCCGGAGAGGATGATCAGGCTCTCCGCGTGCCGGCGCATCCGGGTCGTCAGATGGTCGATGCGGAACAGCTGGCGCAGGACGTCCGGGTCGTCGGTGCGCCGCTCCAGCGTGTCGACGAGCTTCAGCTGCCGGTGCACCAGCGCCTGGTTGCGGCGCGCGATGTTGAGCAGCACCGCGAACAGGCCCCGGCGCAGGGTGGCCTGCCTGACGGCGGCCTCCACGGCGGCGAGCCGCGCGGTGTTGAAGGACCGGCCGACCTGGCCGATCTCGTCGTCCCTGATCTCGTCGGCGGCGAGCGGCGGCGCCTCGGCCAGCGCGTCCACCTGTTCGCCGGCGCTCAGCCTGCGCATCACGTCCGGAAGTTTCCGTGTGCTCAGCACGTCGGCCGCGTCCCGCAGGCTCTCCAGGCGCCGCGAGATGCGCCGCGCACCCCGCACCGCGAACCACAGGGACAGTGCGACGGCGGCCAGCCCGACCGCGCCGACGACGGCGGCCTTGGTCAGCTCGTGATAGGCGAGGTCCCGGCCGCGCGCCGCGGAGTTCTCGGCGGAGCGGGTGCACAGCTGCATGTAGCGCTTGACGGCCCGGTCGGAGGTCGTCCGCCAGGTGTCCGCCGCGACGGCCTGCCCGGCTCCCGCGGCTCCGGCCCGCAGCAGCGCGTCCTCGCCCCGCGTCAGCGAGCGGTAGAGGTCACCGCGCTGGAACTCCTCGAACAGGCCGCGCGAGTCGGCGGGCAGGTCCGGCACGTACGTCCGCTCGAAGACGCGCCGGTCCTCGATGGTGGCGGTGAGGGTGTCGTACTGCCGGTCGGTCAGGGTCCCGGCCGCCCGTGCCCCGGCGACCAGGGCGTCCTCCCGGGACACGAACTCCCGTACCCGCACCAGCTCGATGACGACCTGCGCCTCCCGGGCCAGCTGCCCGGCCTGGAGCGCGGTGAGCGTGGACTGCACGTCGAAGCCGGGCTCGACGAGCGCGCTGTACTCGTCGACCGCCTGGTCCCAGGTGATGTTCCTGGACAGCACGCGCTCGCGCAGCCCCTCCAGCTTCCCGGTGGCGGCGGTCATGGTGTCCAGAGCCTGCCGCTGCCGGTCCGTGAGCCGGCCGCGGTCCCCGTCCCGGACCGCGTGCCGCATGGCGTCGACGGCCCGGTCGGTACGGCGCTGCTGGCCGAGCAGGTCCCCCGCCGTGGCCGTGTCGAGGCGGGCGCCCAGGTAGGCGGCGGACATCCGGCGCTCGATCTGGATCTGCCCGATCGCGGTGTCCACGGGGGTGCCGAAGTCCTCGTACACCCCCTGGAGCCGGATCAGCGCGCGCAGTTCGGCGGTGACCGACACCATGGCGAAGCTCCACAGGGCCATCAGCGCGACGGCCGGGGTGAGAGCGAGCGCCACGATCCGCGCACGGACGGTGGTGGGACGGCCGACGGGCCAGCGCATGGGGTACCTGCCCGTGTTACCAGTCAGTAGCAGTGGAAAGTCCGGCACAACCTACGGGATCGCCACCTGGTCCGCAATGGTGACCTGCGGTAACCCTGGGTCACTTCCGAGGCAGTTCGAAGGTGGTCACGACGGCCGCGTGGTCCGAGGGCCAGTCGTTGCCCGCGACGTCGGGCCACGGGCGCGGGGCGCCGACGACCAGGGTCCGCGCGTCGCGCACGGTCAGGCCGCGGTGCAGGACGTAGTCGATCCGGTCCTGCGGTTCCGGGCGTCCGCTGCCGTCCTCGTGCACCGGGTGGATCGGCGACCAGGTGTGCCCGGGCTCGGCCACCGGGTCGGGGTGGGCCTCACGGTAGGAGTCGGCGAAGCCGGCGTCCGCCGCCGCCCGCGTCACCGGCCAGGCCACGTCCGGCCGGTCCAGGTGCGAGGGGCAGTTGAAGTCGCCGACGAGCACGGCCGGCACGCCGTCGGAGGACGACTCGGCGATCCGGTGCAGCGCGTCCCGCATCTGAGCGAGCCGTACGTCCTCGTGGGCGATCAGCTCGGGTGCGCCGAGCCCGTCGAAGGCGGCCTCGTAGGGCCCGTACGGCGTGTAGTGCAGGTGGGCCGTCCACACGTCGACCTCGTGGCCGGGCGCGACGTGGATCCGGACGCCGGCGGCGCCGTAGAAGCCGACGTCGGGGTCGCCGAAGCGGGCGGTGATCGGGTGCCGGCTGATGACGCCGAGGTTCTCCCCGGCCCGGTGGTGGTGCCAGCCGAGCGCCTCGGCCAGCTCCTGGGCGGCCGTACCGGCGGTCTCCTGGAGTCCGACGACGTCGGCGCCGCTCTCCAGGACGGCCTTGACCTGCTTGGCCCGGTGGTCGTCGACCTCGCTGCCGCCGAGCCACAGGTTCCAGCTCATGACGCTGAGTTCGGGCGCGATCATCCGGCGCAGTTCCTCGGGCGTGACGCCGGCGAGGCTGTCGCGCACGGTCCGCCCGGGTGCCGCGCCGATCGGCGCGAGGGACGGCACGGCGAGTACGGCGCACCCGGCGGCCTCGGCGGAGGCCACGCCGGTCTCGGTGTCCTCGACGGCCACGCAGGCCGCCGGGTCGACGTCGAGCGCCCGGCAGGCGGCGAGGTAGGGGTCGGGGGCCGGCTTGGTGCGGGCGGTGTCGTCGGCGGTGACGGAGACCGCGAACCGTCCGGCGCCGAGGGCGTCGAGCACGACGTCGGCGACCGCGCGCGGGGACGCGGTGACCAGGGCGGTCGGGACGCCGGCGGCGGCCAGCGCGTCCAGCAGGTCGAGCGCGCCGGGGCGGGGCACGATGCCGGTGCGGACGCGGGCGGCGAACTCCCGGTGCAACTCGGCCGCGAGATCGGCGTCGGCCCGGCCGGTGGCGGCGGCGAGCCAGGCGGCTGTGTGCTCGACCGCCCGGCCGAGCACCTCCGGCTGGTCGGCCTCGCTCAACGGGCGTCCGGCGACCTGCTCGACCGCCTCCCACCACAGCCGCTCGGTGTCGACGAGCGTGCCGTCCATGTCGAACAGAACAGCCTGTAGCGGGAGTTCGGGGGTGTGGGCGGTCACGTTGTTGTCGTTCCTCACTTCTGGATTCGTTCGGCCACCAGCACCGGGCGCTCGGGCAGCGACACGGCGACGGCGGCTCCGGCGCCGAGCCCGGCGGCCTCGTGGGCGGGCAGGTCGGCCTTGGCCTCGGTGCCGTCGGCGAGCCGTACGGTGACCCGGACGACGGCGCCCAGGAAGGCGGTGGCGACGACTCGGGCGCTGCCCTGCTCGTCGGCCCGCACCTGGACGGACTCCGGCCGCACCAGCACGTCGACCGCGCCGTCCGGCACCTCGCCGTCGGCCGGCAGCCGCTGCCCGAGCACCTCGACCGTGCCGTCCTTCAGCTCGCCCGGGATCCGGCTCATCGTGCCGACGAACTCGGCGACGAAGGCGGTGGCGGGGCGGCCGTACAACTCGGCTGGTTCGGCGCACTGTTCGAGCCGTCCGGTGCGCATGACGGCGACCCGGTCGGCCACCGAGAGGGCCTCCTCCTGGTCGTGGGTGACGAAGAGGGTGGTGATGCCGAGTTCCTGCTGGAGCCTGCGGATCTCCTCGCGCAGGGTCAGGCGCACCTTGGCGTCCAGCGCGGACAGCGGCTCGTCGAGCAGCAGGACGCGCGGGCGCAGGGCGAGGGCGCGGGCGAGCGCGATGCGCTGCTGCTGGCCGCCGGAGAGCTGGTGCGGGAACCGCTCCCCCTTGTCGCCGAGTCCGACCAGCTCCAGCAACTCGGCCGCGCGGGCCCGCCGTTCGGTCGTACGGACCTTGCGCATGCGCAGCCCGAAGGCGACGTTGTCGACGGCGTTCAGATGCGGGAAGAGGCTGTACGACTGGAAGACCATCCCGGCGTCCCGGCGGTGGGCCGGGACATGGGTGACGTCCTCGCCGTCCACCAACACCGCACCGGAGTCCGGGTGTTCGAATCCGGCGAGCATGCGCAGCGCGGTGGTCTTGCCGCAGCCGGACGGGCCGAGCAGGGCCAGGAACTCCCCCGGACGGACGGTCAGGTCGAGTCCGTCGAGGGCGACGGTGGCCCCGAACTCCCTCCGCAGTCCCTGGAATTCGACGGTTGCGGCCTTCTCGGCGGAGGCCTTCTCAAGCGTGGTGACGGTCATGGTTCATCCCCGGGAGGAAGCGGTTCGGGTACGTCCGCCGGCGCCGGCGAGCGCGAGCAGCAGGACCCAGGTGACGAGCAGGCTGAGCACGGACACGGCGACGGACATCTGGGCCTGCGAGCCGCCGACGTTGTAGATCCACACGGCGAAGGGCTCGTACCCGAGCAGGTGGGAGACGGTGAACTCACCGAGCACCAGCGCCAGCGTGAGGAAGGTCGCGTTCAGCAGCGCCCCGCGCAGGTTCGGCAGCACGGCCCGCACGAGGGCCTGCGGCCAGGAGGCGCCGCAGCTGCGGGCGGCCTCCACGAGGGTGCGCACGTCGATGGCGCGCAGGCCCGTGTCCAGGGCGCGGTAGACGAAGGGCAGGGCCATCACGACGTAGGCGAGGACCAGCACGATCGGAAAGTTCTCGTTCTGGATCACCACGAACGTCTGGAACAGCGGGGTCCGGGACAAGTGCTCCGGGCCCCACTTCAGCACGGTCACGATCCCGGCGACGAACGCGATCGGCGGCACCACCAGCGGCAGCGAGCAGACCACCTCGACCACCGGCCGCAGCTTGGGCGCGCCGAGCCGCAGCGCGACCACGGCGGGCACCATCAGCAGCAGGACCACCGCGATGGTGGCCACGGCCAGCTCCAGCGAGAGCAGCAGGCTGGAGGTGAAGCCGTCCGTGGACAGGATCCGGGTGTAGGCGTCGAAGGTGACGCCCTGGCCGGGCACGTCGACCGTGAAGATCACGGACGCGGCGAGCGGCACCAGGAAGTACAGCGCGGCCAGGCCGAGGACGGCCCAGCGCCAGGGGGTCAGGCGTCGAGCCATCGGGCGCTCCGTCGTTGCAGGGGCAGGTACACGGCCATGACCAGGCCCGCCACCAGCACCATGTCGAGGCTGAGGGCGAGGGCGACGTTCTCCTGGCCGACCAGCACGTTTCCGGAGAGGGCGTCGGCGATCTGCAGGGTGACCAGCGGGACCGCGCTGCCCACCATCGCGGCGGCGGTGGCGTAGGCGGCGAAGGCGCTGCCGAACAGCAGCACGAGACCGCCGAGCAGGGAGGGCGCGAGCACGGGCAGGGCCACGTGCCGCCAGTACTGCACACCGGTGGCGCCGTTGTTCAGCGCTGCCTCCCGCCACTGGACGCGCAGACCGTCCAGGGCCGGGGTGATGGTGAGGACCATCAGCGGGATCAGGAAGTACAGGTAGACGAGGACCAGGCCCCAGAAGCTGTAGAGGTCCCAGCCCTTGTCCGTGAGGCCCAGGTGCACGGTCAGGACGCCGGCGTTGCCGAGGGTGGCGACGAAGGCGAATGCCAGCGGGACACCGCCGAAGTTGGCGAGCACACCGGAGGCGGTCAGCACCGCCTCGCGCAACGCGCGGGAGCGGGAGCTGACCACGGCCTGCGCGAGCGGCAGCCCGAGCAGGGCACCGAGCGCGGCGGAGATCGCCGACAGCTTCACGCTGCCCAGCAGCGCGGTGAGGTACGGGCCCTGCAGCGAGGTCGAGAGGTTCTCGGCCGTGTAGGAGGTGGCGCCGGTCGCCTGGTCCTTGACCGTGAAGGCGCCGTCCAGGACGGCCAGGGCGGGCAGGCCGAAGGCGACCGCCGTGAACGCCAGCAGGGGCACCACGGCGAGCCAGCCGGGGGCGCGGCGCCGCCGCTTCGCCGAAGCGACGGGCGCCACGTCCGCACGCGGGAGGGCGGCGGTCATCCGGAGACGGCCTTACCCCAGCCCTGCGCGATGACCGTCTTGGCCTTGCTCTGCTGGTCCTCGGTCGGGAAGGAGGGCGTGCCGGTGACCTTCGGGAGCTTGGCGGCGGCGGTCTTGTCCAGGGTGCCGGCCTTCTCCATGGCGGTCATCAGGGCCGGGCGGGCGTAGCCCTTGAGCCACAGGTTCTGGCCCTCGGTGCTGTACAGGTACTCCTGCCACAGGCGGGCGGCCGCCGGGTGCGGGGCGTCCTTGTTGATGGCCTGGGAGTAGTACTGGGCGTACTGGCCGTCGCTCGGGATCGCGACCTTCCAGTCGACGCCCTTGGACTTGAACTCGTCGGCGTAGCCGGCGTTCAGGTAGTCCCAGTCGATGCTGATGGGCGTCTCGCCCTTCTCGACCGTGGCCGGGGTGGACTCGACGGGCGTGTAGTTGCCGTTCTTCTTCAGCTTGGCGAAGAAGTCGAGGCCGGGCTGGATGTTGTCGAACGAGCCGCCGCTCGCGAGGGCCGCCGCGTAGACGCCACCGAAGGCCGAGCCGGACTTGGTCGGGTTGCCGTTGAGCGCGACCTGACCCTTGTACTGCGGCTTGAGGAGGTCCTTGAAGGTGGTCGGGCAGGCCTTCACACGCTTGGCGTCGCAGCCGATGGAGATGTAGCCGCCGTAGTCGTTGAACCAGCGGGCCTGCGGGTCCTTCTGGCCCTCGGGGATGTCGTCGTACGAGGCCACCTTGTAGGGCGCGAGCAGGCCCTGCTGGGCGGCGCTGAGGGCGAAGGAGGAGCCGAGGTCGAGGACGTCCGGGGCGCGGTCCTGGCCCTTCCGCGAGGTCACGGCGTTGATCTCGTCCTGGCTGGAGCCGTCGGGGCTCTCGTCCTCGACCTTGATGCCGTACTTCTTCTGGAAGCCGTCGATGATGGCGCCGTAGTTCGCCCAGTCGCGGGGCACCGCGATGATGTGCAGCGTGCCCTCCTTCTTGGCCGCCTTGACCAGGGCGTCAAGACCGCCGAAGGCGGCCGCGGAGGTGGCGGTGGCGGCGTTCTTGCCGTCCTTGGTCTTGGTGGACGCGTTGTCGGGGGCGGCGCCGCAGGCGCTCAGCGCGAGCGCGGCGACGACGGCGAGGGAGCCGCCGAGGACGGCGTTTCTCGGCAGGGACACGGTCACGGTCTCTCCAGGGGTGCGCACGAGGGTTGAGGCGGTGCGTTTCAGAACTGCGGAGAACTTGTATGAACAAGTTGCGTCACAGTACGCCCGCCACAGGTGTCCTGTCTGTAAACCGTGACGAAACTTTGAGCCCTTGTTGTGTGCACAATCCAGACCGTTACAGATCACGCTCAGGTCTCGATTAGGCTGGTCACGCTGTGCACAGCGACCTGAGCAGAGGGGAAGCATGACGGCGCGACACGAGGAGATCGCCGACGAGCTGCGGCGCGCGATCGACCGCGAGGAGTACACGGTCGGCAGCCGGCTGCCCTCGGAGTCGGAACTCGCGACGCACTACGGCGTCTCGCGTGGCACGGTCCGGCAGGCCGTCGCCGCCCTCACCTCCGAGGGCCTGATCGGCTCGCGCCAGGGCGCCCGGCGCGTGGTCCTCGCCAGCCGCCGCAGCCAGAGCTTCGAGGAACTGCGCAGCTTCGCCCAGTGGGCGCGGGCGATGGGCCGCGAGGCCACCGGGCACGTGGTGGCACAGGAGTACCGCCCGGCCACACACGAGGACGCGGTGCGGCTTCAACTGTCCGCCGGCACGCAGGTGTTGCATGTGCTGCGCGTCCGCGGCCTGGACGGCGAGCCGGTGCTGCTGGAGCGCACGGTGTACGCCGACTGGATCGCACCGGCGGTCGAGCCGATCGAGCCCGACTGCCCCTCCGTCACCCAGCGCCTCTTCGACGACACGGGCCTGGTCTTCGCCTACGGCGAGCACGTCATCGACGCGGTCGCCTGCGGCGCGCAAGACGCCGAGTTGCTGGGGGTTCGCCGCACGAGTCCGCTGCTGCGGGTGCGGCGGGTCACCACGACCCGTGAAGGGCGGCCGGTGGAGTGGTCGGACGACCGGTATCGGCCGGACGCGGTGAGCTTCAGCGTGCGCAACTCGATCGGCAACAACGCGCTGGCGCGGAAGACCCCGGAATAGAGCTCGGAGCGCTCTGCCGTGCGCCGGGTGCAGCCGCATACGGCCTGCACTTGGCATCCGGCAGAGCGCCCCGAGCTGGAATCCGCCCTTACCCCGGCGCCCCCGAAGAGAACCTGCGCAGCAACGGCGAAAGCACCAGCACCGACTTGGTCCGCTCGACGAACGGCTCGCCGGCGATCCGCTCCAACACCCGCTCGAAGTGCCGCATGTCAGACGCGAAGACCTGCGCGATCGCGTCCGCGTCACCGGTGACGGTCGACGCGGCCACGACCTCCTGGTACCGCTCCAGGCCCCGCTGAATGGTCTCCGGCGAGGTGTTGCGCCGGCAGTAGATCTCGATGTACCCCTCGGTCTCCCAGCCGAGCGCCGCCGGATCCACCCGGACGGTGAATCCGGTGATCGCTCCGGTGGCCCGCAGCCGGTCCACGCGCCGTTTGACGGCGGGCGCGGACAGACCGACCATCTGCCCGATGTCCGCGTAGGAGCGGCGGGCGTCCTCGGCGAGGGCGTGCACGATGCGTTCGTCGAGATCGTTCAGCACAGGGGGTGGTTCACTTCACTTCTTGTGTTGCAAGAGCTTCTTGCGTCGCGAGACGGGAACGGCGGTAGCCGTACAGGAAGTAGAACACGAGCCCGGCGGCCATCCAGCACCCGAAGACGACCCAGGTGACGGTGTCGAGGCTGAACATGTTGTACGCGCAGAACAGGAAGCCCAGCACCGGCAGGACCGGACCGAACGGCACCCTGAACGTGCGCTCCAGCTCCGGCCGCTTGTACCGCAGGACGACGACCGCGATGTTGACCAGGGCGAAGGCGAACAGCGTGCCGATGCTGGTGGCGTCGACGAGCTTGCCGAGCGGGATGAGGGCGGCGAGCACGCCGCAGAAGAGGGACACGAGCACCGTGTTGAGGCGGGGAGCGCCGGTCTTCGGGTGGACCTTGCCGAGCGCCTTCGGCACCAGGCCGTCGCGGGACATCGCGAAGAGGATGCGGGTCTGGCCGTAGAGCACGGTGAGCACCACGCTCGCGATGGAGATGACCGCGCCCAGCGCCAGCAGGGTGCCCCAGAAGGTCTGTCCGGTGACATCGTTCATGATCGCGGCGAGGGTGGCCTCCGAGCCGTCGAACTTCTTCCAGTTCCAGGCACCCACGGCGACGCCCGCGACGAGCACGTACAGCGCGGTCACGATGATCAGCGACAGCATGATCGCCCGCGGCAGGTCCCGCTTGGGGTTCTTCGCCTCCTCACCGGCGGTGGAGGCGGCGTCGAAGCCGATGTACGAGAAGAACAGCGTGGCACCGGCGGCGCTGACCCCGGACATGCCGAGCGGCATGAAGTCGGCGTAGTTGCCGGACTTGAAGCCCATGAAACCGATCGCGCAGAACAGCACGAGCGCGGCGATCTTCACGCAGACCATGATCGTGTTGGCGCGGGCGGACTCACGCGCGCCACCGAGCAGGAACACCATCGCCAGGAGGACGACGATCAGGGCGGGCAGGTTGATGATGCCGCCCTCGCCCGGAGCCGAGGACAGGGCGCTCGGGATGGTGACACCGATGGTGCCGTCGAGCAGCTCGTTCAGGTACTCGCCCCAGCCGACGGCGACGGCGGCCACCGACACGCCGTACTCCAGCACCAGGCACCAGCCGCAGACCCAGGCGACCAGTTCGCCCAACGTTGCGTACGCATACGAGTAGGAGGAGCCGGCGACCGGGATGCTGCCCGCCAGCTCGGCGTACGACAGGGCCGAGAAGAGCGCCGTGAGACCGGCGATCACGAAGGCCAGGGTGACCGCGGGGCCGGCCTCCGGGACGGCGTCGCCGAGGACGACGAAGATGCCGGTACCGAGGGTGGCACCGATGCTGATCATGGTCAGCTGCCACAGCCCGAGGGAGCGCTTCAGCTGCCCTCCCTCACCCTGGCCGCCCTCCGCGACCAGGCGTTCCACGGGCTTGCGACGCATGAGGCGCGCGGCGACGCCCGGGGACGCGGGGGCGGCCGTTCTGTGGTTCTGCGGGGGTGCGCCTTGGTCGAGCACGCGCTGGCTCCTTGTTCGATGCCGGTCAGGACGGGCGGGGACCGGGTAGGGGCCTGCAGGGCAGGAACCCACCGAGCGGAGTCCCCGCCACACCACGTACAGCGCAGCACCCTATGAGGCGGGCCTTAACGGGCGTAATGCAGCAACCTTGCGCGTCCCCGCATGATCATTGCGTTCATCGGGCCGGTATGACAAATCGTTGCGCGTGGGCTGCGGACCGTTGCACAGGCACCTCACCGGCCCACGGTTCACCCTCGTCCGGCTCCCCGTGACCCCCTGCACGCAGACGGCCCCCGCTGTTCCCGGCAGGGGAACAACGGGGGCCGCGGGAAAGGGAGTCGGGCTCAGCTCCAGCTGGCGTGCAGCGGCTTGCCCTCGGCGTAGCCGGCGGCGCTCTGGATGCCCACGATGGCCTTCTCGGCGAACTCCTCCAGGGAGCCGGCACCGGCGTAGGTGCAGGAGGAGCGGACACCGGCGATGATCGAGTCGATCAGGTCCTCGACGCCCGGGCGGGCCGGGTCGAGGAACATCCGGGAGGTGGAGATGCCCTCCTCGAACAGCGCCTTGCGGGCCCGGTCGTAGCCCGACTCCTCGGACGTGCGGTTGCTCACCGCGCGCGCTGAGGCCATGCCGAACGACTCCTTGTACAGACGGCCGCCCGCGTCCTGCTGGAGGTCGCCCGGGGACTCGTAGGTGCCCGCGAACCAGGAGCCGACCATCACGTTGGACGCGCCGGCCGCGAGGGCCATGGCCACGTCGCGCGGGTGCCGGACGCCGCCGTCGGCCCACACGTGCTTGCCGTACTTCTTCGCCTCGGCGGCACACTCCAGGACGGCCGAGAACTGCGGGCGGCCCACGCCGGTCATCATGCGGGTGGTGCACATGGCGCCCGGGCCGACACCGACCTTGATGATGTCCGCGCCCGCGTCGATCAGGTCCTTGACGCCCTCGGCGGAGACGATGTTGCCCGCGACGATCGGCACCTGCGGGTCGAGGGCGCGCACCTGCTTGATCGCGCTGATCATCGACTCCTGGTGGCCGTGCGCGGTGTCGATGACGAGCGTGTCCACGCCCGCGTCGAGCAGCTGCTTGGCCTTGCTCGCGAAGTCGCCGTTGATGCCGACGGCGGCGGCGATGCGCAGCTTGCCCTCGGTGTCGGTGGCCGGCGTGTACAGCGTGGCGCGCAGGGCGCCCTTGCGGGTCAGGATGCCGGCGAGCTTGCCGTCCTTGTCGACGGCCGGGGCGTAGCGGCGGTTGTGCGTGTCCAGGGTGTTGAAGGCCTCGTGCGGGTCGATGTCCGCGTCGAGCAGCAGCAGGTCCTTGGACATGACCACTTCGAGCTGGGTGAAGCGGTCCACGCCGCTCAGGTCCGCCTCGGTGACGACACCGACGGGCCGCTGGTCCTCGTCGACGACCACACCGGCGTTGTGCGCCCGCTTGGGCAGCAGGGCCAGGGCGTCGGCGACGGTCTGGTGCGGGGCCAGCACGATCGGGGTGTCCAGCACCAGGTGGCGGCTCTTCACCCAGGTGATGACGTCGGTGACCACGTCGATCGGGATGTCCTGCGGAATGACCACCAGGCCGCCGCGCCGGGCGACCGTCTCGGCCATGCGGCGGCCGGCGATGGCGGTCATGTTGGCGACGACGAGCGGGATGGTGGTGCCCGTGCCGTCGGGCGAGGCGAGGTCCACGCCCTGACGCGAGCCCACCGCGGAGCGGCTTGGCACCATGAACACGTCGTCGTACGTCAGGTCGTACGCGGGCTGGATGTCATTGAGGAAACGCACGTGCCGCACATCCCAGTCGATCAGAGGTGACCCCCCGACGGGTGCGCCAGGGGGAAATGAGCACGTACTTCATTCTCCCATGACGGGTGGCCCGTCATGCCCCCACAGAACATCCAGGCTGGTCGGGGCGGGTCTAGGAGGATCCTCCAAGGGCCAGGACGACGGCGAGCGCGGGGGTGCGGTCCACCGCCTCGGCGAACACGTCCTGCGCGGTCCGCCACTCGTCCGGGTTCGCCTCGGCGTAGGGCCGCCAGTCCCGTACGACGACCAGCAGTCCCTGCTCGACGGCGCCCTCGGGCCAGACGGTGTGGTCGGAGAGGGAGTCCAGCAGTGCGTCCCAGTTGCGGCCGAACCAG
The DNA here is from genome assembly GCF_053597295.1 of Streptomyces sp. NPDC001450. Taxonomy (NCBI): domain Bacteria; kingdom Bacillati; phylum Actinomycetota; class Actinomycetes; order Kitasatosporales; family Streptomycetaceae; genus Streptomyces; species Streptomyces sp. NPDC001450. The sequence goes on along the minus strand of NZ_JBSFHY010000017.1, from coordinate 84,286 downwards.
TCGGGCAGCGCCAGTGCCCGGGCCGTGCGGTCCATCAGGCCCGCCTTGTCCGTGACACCCCCGAGGTCGAGGGTGACCGTGAGCCGGCCCACCAGGTCTTCGCTCATCTCAGCACCGCCCGGAACGAGTTGTAGTGATCATCGGTGTAGTAGATCTCCCCGCCCTGCCCGGTGACGATGCGCCGCGCTCCGCGGTCGCGCGAGCCGGGCGTCCTCACCGTGTACTCGTGGTAGTAGCCGCGCTGGTGCTTGGGCAGCAGTCCCTCGAAGTTCCCGAAGACGATGCCGTCCCTGGCGTACGGGAAGGGGCCGCCCTTGTCGATGAGGGCGAGGGTCTGCCGGGCCTCGGCCGGCAGCCGGGGCTCCTGGACGGTGGCCATGCCCTGGGCCCACGCGGGCGTCGAGGCGCCCGAGGCGGTCGCGGTGCCCGTGCCCGACGAGCAGCCCGTCAGCAGGACCGGGAGCAGAAGGGAGAGACAGACCAGCAGCCCGGCGAGCGCGCGGGGAGCGCGCCGGGAGAACGGCGAGGGGACGAACCGCAGCAGCATGCCCAGGATGCTGCCACGGCCGTCCCGTCACGGCGTCGCCGCGCCCCGCTGTCAGACCCCGTCCGGGTCCGCGCGGCTGAGCGCGGGCTTCGGCGTCGGCCCCGCCGTCATCAGGTAGTCGGCGGCCGAGGTGTCGGTCACCAGGCTGGTGACCAGCCCGGAGCGCAGCACCGCGTCGATCGCGGAGGCCTTGCGCTGCCCGCCGGCGATCGCCACGACCTCGGGGATACGGCGGAGCTGGTCGGCCTTGACCGTGATGCACCGCTCCCCCAGGTCCCGTCCGACCCGACGCCCCTCGGCGTCGAAGAGGTGCGCGGCCATCTCGGCGGCGACACCGAGCGAGGCGTAGTGCGCGCGCTCCTCGTCGCTGAGCATGTCGTGCACCGTCGAGATGCCCGGCTCCCAGGAGCCGATGGAGACGCAGGCGACCGTGACCTTGTCGAAGTACTCGTAGGCCCGGGCGATCCCGGTCTGGTTGCGCAGCGCGGCCGCGGTGGCCGCGTCCGGCAGCAGCATCGGCGCGTAGATGGGGTGCGCGTCACCGCCCGAGACCTGCGCGGCACGCCGCACCGCCTCGACCGAGCCGCGCTCGGACGTCCCGGCGTCGTACACGCCCGTCAGCTGCACCACCGTGCACGGCGGCAGCCGGTCGAGCGCCGCCGCCATGTGGATGGTGGACCGGCCCCAGGCCAGCCCGAGCACGTCCCCTTCGTTGACGAGCTCGCCGAGCAGGTCGGCGGCGACCTCGCCGAGGTTCTCGGGGTCGGGGGTCTCCTCGGCCTCGGCCGGGGACTCGACCACGACGGCGTGCCTCAGGCCGTACCGGGCGCGGAGCGCGTCGGAGCGCTCGGCGTCCAGTTCGGCCGGCACACGGATCTCGATGCGCACGAGATCCCGTTCGAGGGCGGTCTCCAGGACCCGGGCCACTTTGAAGCGGCTGACGCCGAACTCCTCCGCGATCTGGATCTTGGACTTGCCCTCGAGGTAGAAGCGGCGGGCCATGGCCGCCGCCTGCACCAGCTCAGCGGGTCCCATCCGCATGGCTGACCGGCCCGCCGACATACCCGACACGGCGATCTCCTCACTGCTGTTCACACTCTGGATTCGCCGTTCATCCTTGCAGATTCGGCGCAACTGATCTGCCCTGAAGGGCGCCGAGCACTTAACCGTTCACGTTGCCGTGGCTCAGTGGTCGCATGCCCAGGAGGCCTTGGCGGTCGCGGAATCCGCCTGGGCGCGCAGCGCCCGCACCGCCTCGGCCGGGTCCGCGGCCCCGTACACCGCCGAACCGGCGACGAACACGTCCGCCCCCGCGTCCGCGCACTGCTCGATCGTGGACGCCGACACGCCGCCGTCGACCTGCAGCCACAGCTGGAGGCCGTGCTTGCTGATCAGCTCACGGGTGCGGCGGATCTTGGGCAGCATGATGTCGAGGAAGGCCTGGCCGCCGAAGCCCGGCTCGACCGTCATGATCAGCAGCATGTCGAGCTCCGGGAGGAGGTCCTCGTACGGCTCGATCGGCGTGGCGGGCTTCAGCGCCATGGAGGCGCGGGCGCCCTTGGCGCGGATCTCCCGGGCGAGCCGCACGGGCGCGGCCGCCGCCTCCACGTGGAAGGTGACGGACGAGGCACCCGCCTCGACGTACTGGGGCGCCCAGCGATCGGGGTTCGCGATCATCAGATGGCAGTCCAGCGGGGTGCCCGTCGCACGGGCCAGGGACTCCACGACCGGCACGCCGAGCGTGAGGTTGGGGACGAAATGGTTGTCCATGACGTCGACGTGGAGCCAGTCGGCGCCCTCGACCGCCTTCGCTTCGTCCGCGAGGCGGGCGAAGTCGGCGGACAGGATGCTGGGGTTGATCTGCGCGGCCATGACCCAAGCCTGCCATGTCCGGGGCACTGATGTTCGCGCCGGTCCACAGGTGAGACCGTTCATCATACTTGTATGAGGTGTGTGGGCACCCTGTGGTCAACCGGCCGGGAGGGATTTCACGCGGTGAGCTGGTAGATGCTCTTCCCTGTGAGCCAGAGTCCGAGGCCCAGACAAAGGATCACGATCGCCTGCTGCTGGTGGGCCTTCATCCAGGCGCGCAGCTGGAGCAGCCGGGGCTTGGCCTGCTCCGGCACGAACACCACGTACAGCTCGATGGCCAGCAGACTCGCCGTGGCCAGCACACAGAAGCCGAAGAGGACCAGCCAGGTCGCCGGGTGGGACAGGTCCGCGGACACCACTGTCGTCGCTGCCGCCGCGACCATGCCCCACGGTTGCAGCAGCACCGCCAGGCCCGCCGAGGTCCACACCGTGCTGCGGTCGATTTCGGACGTCAGGCCCGGCTGCTCCGGTGCGCGACGGTGGGCGCGTTCGGCCACCATCTGTCGGCGTCGGCGTTCGCCGTAGACGACGAACCCCACTCCGATCGCCAGCTTCGCCGCGAGCGCGGCCGTCGACGGCGCCGATTTCGGTGCCGGCGGATGTCCACCGGTCAGGGCCAGGACGATGGCGATCACCGCGACCAGGCACGCCAGCCAGCTCAGGATGAAGACGAGTCCCTTCCACACGCCCTTCGCCGAAGCCACCACCAGGACGAACGCGGTGAGCGGCAGCGGATCCAGCGTGATGGCAAGGGCGATCACCAGCAGATCGAGGACCATGGCGACCCCACCGTGTCGGGACACCCCGAGCGTAAGCGGGGGCGGCCGACCGCACCTCCCGGCGGCGGCCGCCGGTGCCGTCAGCCGGTGCGGCGCATGAGCGCCAGGTACATCGCGTCGGTGCCGTGCAGATGCGGCCACAGCTGCACGTCCGGTCCCTCGCCGAGCGCGGGGACGCCGGGCAGCAGCGGCCGGGCGTCGATCAGCTCGGCCTCCGGGTACTGCTTGAGCACGTCGGAGACGACCGCCCGGGTCTCGGCGAGGTGCGGCGAGCAGGTCGCGTAGCCGACGACCCCGCCGACGCGCACCGAGTCCAGAGCGGTGCGCAGCAGGGCGCGCTGGAGCGGCGCGAAGCTGTCCAGGTCCTCGGGACGCCGCCGCCAACGGGCCTCGGGGCGCCGCCGCAGGGCGCCGAGCCCGGTGCACGGCACATCCATCAGGACGCGGTCGAAGGTGCCGGGCCGCCACGGCGGCCTGGTCCCGTCGGCGGCGATGACCTGGTACGGCCCCGGGTTGCCGTGCAGGGCCTTCGCCACCAGGCCCGCCCGGTGCGGCTGCTTCTCGGAGGCGAGCAGCGCGGCCCCGCGTTCGGCGGCGAGGGCGGCCAGCAGTGCGGCCTTGCCGCCGGGACCGGCGCAGCCGTCGAGCCACTTCTCGTCAGGACCGTCGATCGGGGCGTTCGCCAGCGCGAGCGCGACCAGCTGGCTGCCCTCGTCCTGCACACCGGCCCGGCTCTCGCGCACGGCCTCGACGGCACCCGGCTCACCACCCTCGGTGAGCCGTACGGCGTACGGCGACCAGCGCCCCGGCACGGCGGCGTCCTCGCGGAGCAGCTCCTCGGTGGTGGCCCGCCCCGGCCGTGCCACCAGGGTCACCTCGGGCCGCTCGTTGTCGGCCTCCAGCAGATCCTCGATCCCGGCCCGCCCGCCGCCGAGGGAGTCCCACAGCGCGGAGACGATCCAGCGGGGGTGCGAGTGCACCACGGCGAGGTGGTCCTCGGGATCGTTGTCATAGGGCGGCGCGACCTTCTCCAGCCACCCGTCGAGATCGTGCTGCGCGACCTTGCGCAGCACGGCGTTGACGAACTTGGCCCGCCCGTCCCCGAGCACCACCCGGGCCAGCTCCACGGAGGCGGACACGGCCGCGTGCGTGGGAATCCGCGTCCCGAGCAGCTGGTGGGCACCGAGGCTCAGCACGTCGAGCACCGGCGGGTCGACCTCCCGCAACGGCCGGTCGACACACGCGGCGATGACCGCGTCGTACGTCCCCTGGCGGCGCAGCGTCCCGTACACCAGCTCGGTGGCGAGGGCGGCGTCCCGCGCGTCGAACTTTTCGGGTCCCTCCTTCTCGCGTGCCTTGCGCAGCAGCGGCGGCAGCACGAGGTTGGCATAGGCGTCCCGCTCGTCCACCGCGCGCAGCGCCTCGAACGCGAGGATGCGGACGGGGTCCTTCTGGGGACGACGGTAGGGCTTGGCCGGCCTGCGCGGCCGCCGGGACTGCTCGCTCACGAAAAAGGTGCTCCGGATGTGAAGAAGGGGGTGCGGTTCCCAGCGTACGTCGGAACACCGCCACCCCCGCCTTCCGGGGGCTCGGCTCAGGCGTGCGGGCCTCAGCTCCCGAGCCGCTCGCCGTCGGCGATGCGCACCCCGCGCGCCCAGTCGGCGGCCCGCATCGGCTTCTTGCCCTGTGCCTGCACCCACAGCAGCTCGACGGCGTACGACCCGGTGCCCACGTGCACGCTGTTCTTGCCGACCGCGAGCTGCCCCGGGACGAGGTCGGTGCGCCCGGGCACGGGCGTGACCTGGATGAGCTTGAGCCGCTCGGCACGGAAGGTGGTCCAGGCGCCCGGCGCCGGCGTGCAGCCGCGCACCACCCGGTCGACCCGCAGTGCGGGCGTGGCCCAGTCCACTTGGGCGTCCTCGACGGTGATCTTCGGCGCGAGGGTGATGCCCTCCCCCGGCTGCGGTACGGCCTTCAGCGTGCCGTCCTCGATGCCGTCCATGGTCGCGGCGAGCAGCCCGGCACCCGCGAACGCGAGCCGGGTGAGCAGGTCCCCGCTGGTGTCGGTGGCCCGGATCTCCTCGGTGACGGTGCCGTACACCGGACCCGAGTCGAGCCCCTCCTCGATGAGGAAGGTGGACGCCCCCGTGATCTCGTCGCCCGCCATGATGGAGTGCTGCACGGGGGCCGCCCCGCGCCAGGCGGGCAGCAGTGAGAAGTGCAGGTTGACCCAGCCCTGCGCCGGGATGTCCAGGGCCACCTTGGGCAGCAGGGCGCCGTAGGCGACGACGGGGCAGCAGTCCGGACCGATCTCCTTCAGCCGCTCCAGGAACTCCGGGTCCCTGGGCCTGACCGGCTTCAGCACCTCGATCCCGGCCTCCTCCGCCCGTTCGGCCACGGGCGACGCGACCAGCCTGCGCCCCCGCCCGGCCGGCGCGTCGGGCCGCGTGACGACGGCGGCCACCTCGTGCCGCCCGGAGGCGATGAGAGCGTCCAGAGCGGGAACGGCGACCTCGGGGGTACCGGCGAAGACGAGCTTCATGGGTGGGTTGGGGCCTCTCGGGCGGGGTCGGACGGGCAACGCACAAGTCTATGACGAGGTCTACGACGAGGAGCCGCCGACCACGGAGGGAAAAGCCGCCGCCGAGCACCCCACAGGTCGCTCGGCTTCTCTGCCAACTGGATTCGGGGGTGCGCGGGTGGGAGACAGGCGTACGCATATGCCTGTACGCCCCCACCCCGTGACCAGCGGAGCGCAAACGCGTTGGTCAAGAAAGAGTTGACAACATCGGGCCGCTTTACCGGCCCAATTCCTTTCAACGCCGGTTCGAGAGGCTTGTTCATGGCCGACCACGCAACCCACGACGCCCAGGCCCGGGCCAGCCTGCACTTGCTGGTGCGGGACATCGAGCGGGTCCGCCGGCAGGTGGACGCACTGCGCACGCTGACCGCCCAGTTGGGCAACGTCTACCGCCCGCGCCGCTCCGGCCCTTCCACGGGCTTCGTCGTCTACGGACGTGCCCCCGCCCCGACGGTCCGCCTCGCCCAGGAACTCCGGGACAGTGTGGAAACCCTCGTCACGGCCGCCGTGGATTTCGACCGCTCACTCGGCTTCTCCTGGGACGCGGTGGGCTCTGCGCTCGGGGTCACCAAGCAGGCGGTGCACCGCCGTTACGGCGCCCGCCGCGCCGCGGCCCAGGCGGCGGCCGAGACCGAGCGGTCGGCGGAGCCGACCGGCACCCGCACGCTCAACGTGAGCGCCGGCCTGCCCAGCCTGCCCACGGTGCCGACGGTGCCCGCGGCCCGCTCCATGCCGACCCAGCCGACCGCGGGCAGCCCGACGCTGCGCGACGACGCCAGGCCGACGGCCTTCCCCGGCCCGCGCAACGGCTGACGCGACGGCCGACGCCCGCACCCTGCCCTCCCGGGCGATCTCCGGGAGGGCAGCCGTATGCCGGGCCGCAGCGCCCCCCGTCGCGGCGGTCACCCGATGTCCGGCGGATCGATCCGCACCCGCACCGCTTCTCCGCCGCCCCGCGCCATGCGCGCGGCCTGAGCCGTCTTCAGGGCGGTGGCCAGCGCGGCCCCGGTCCCCGGCGGCACTCGCACCAGCGCCCGCTCCCAGTGCTCACCAGGCGGCGGCGCCCCGGGCCTGCGCTGTCGCCCGGGGAGCGTGGGCGGCACCGGAACCGGCCCCAACACCTCGGCGTCCGGCGGCAGTTCGACAGCGCGCAGGAACTCGGCGACAGCCTCGGCCTGGCCCGACACGGCCGCCATCCGGGACACCGGCGGGAACCCGAGTTCGGCCCGCTCCGCCAGCTCCCGCACCGCATGCCCCACGGGATCCCACCGCACCAGCGCCTGCACGGGCCGCAGGGTCGGCTCGGCCACGACGACGACGGTCCCCCGCTCTCCCTGCGGCCGTACGAGCGCCCCGGCCGCGATCCACCGGCGCAGCGCGTCCTCACCGGCCCGCAGGTCGGGCCGCCCGAGCATGGCCCAGCCGTCCAGCAGCAGGGCGGCCGCGTAACCGCCCTCGGCGACCGGCTCGGCTCCCGGGGTGCTCACGACCAGCGCCGGTGTGCCCGGCACGGTGTCCAGCACATGCTCACGCCCCGACGTACGCACGGGTACGGCGGGAAAGGCCCGCCCCAGTTCCTCGGCGGTCCGCCGCGCCCCGACCACCTGGGCGCGCAGCCGGAAGCCCCCGCACTCGGGGCAGTGCCAGGCCGCCTCCTCGCGCCCGCACCAGCCGCAGCGCAGCGCCCCCTCGTCCTGCGCCTCCAGCGGGCCGGAACAGTGCCGGCAGCGGGCGGGCGCCCGGCACTGGGCACACGCCATGCGCGGCACGTACCCCCGCCGGGGCACCTGGACCAGCACCGGTCCGTGCCGCAGGCCCTCCCGGACCGCCTGCCAGGCGAGGGTGGGCAGCCGGGCGGCGCGGGCGGCCTCGTCACGCGCGAGGTCGTCGTCCCCGACGGTCCGCACCAGGGGCGCTGCCCGCCGTACCTGCTCCCGCCCGGCGACCAGCGGCCGCGCCCAGCCGCTCTCCACGAGTTGCGCGGCTTCGACGGTGCAGCTCCAACTGCCCAGCAGAAATGCACACTTGTCCAGGGCTGCCCGCAGCAGCAGCACATCCCGCGCATGCGGCTGAGGAGCGTGCAGCTCACTATGGCTGTCGTCCCCGTCGTCCCAGATGGCGACGAGCCCCAGATCCCGCACCGGAGCGAACATGGCCGCCCGCGTCCCGACCACGGCCCGCACGCTCCCCCGCCGCACCGCGAGCCACTGCGCGTACCGCTTCTCGGGCCCGGCGTCGGCGGTGAGCAGCGCGTGCCGGCCCTCGCCGAGCAGCGCGGTCAGCGCGGCGTCGACCCGGGCGGCGGCCCGGCCGTCCGGTACGACGACGAGCGCGCCGCGTCCCGAGGCGAGCGTCGCGACGACGGCCCGGGCCAGCTCCTCGCTCCACAGCGGGCCCGGCAGCGCGTTCCACACCGCCCTCGGCGCTCCCCCGGAGGCCAGCGACTCCAGAAAGGCACCCCCGTGCTCGTACCGCGCCCACGACCCGGTCTCGGGCGCGGCCGGCGGTGGCAGGGGCGCGGGCGACGGCCGCCCCTCGGCCCGCGCGCTGCGCGGCGGCACGGCCAGCTGGAGCACGTCGGCGAGGCTCCCGGCATACCGGTCGGCAACGGCCCGCGCGAGCCCCAGCAGCTCTTCGCTCAGCACGGGTTCGGGCGACACGACCTGGGCGAGGGCGGCCAGCGGCCCGGAGTACTCGGACTCCGCCAGCCGCTCGATGAGAAACCCGTCGATGAGCCCGCCACCCTCGCGACGCCCCTCGCGCACCCGATGCCGTCCGGCTCCGAACCGCACCCGCACCCGCACCCCGGGCTGCGCCTCGGCGTCCAGCTCCTCCGGCACGGCGTAGTCGAAGTACCGGTCGAGATGCAGCACGCCCTTGTCCACGAGCACCCGCGCGACGGGCAGCTCCTTGGCCAGCGCGGCCCCCCGCCACGTCCGCGGCTTGGCCCGGGGCATCTTGGCCCCCCGCACGCTCTCCCGAATGAACGCGAGCTGCTCCGGCGGCGCCCCTGCGCCCCCGCCGTCCCCCGGCCCGTTCTCGCTGCTCACGCTTGCATTCTTACCAAACGGCACCGACAACGGACGCCCGTGCCTAGGCTCGGGGCCATGACCGAACCCGCTCCCGACCCGCTCGAACGCCTCCGTGAACGCCTCGCGGCCTTCCCCGACGGAGAGGCCAGGGCCGGCACGGTGGCCGGCTTCGGCGACGTGCTCGTACAGCTCGACGGGGACGATCCGCAGGCGCCGGCCGGATGCATCCCTCGGCATCTCCTCTCGTGGGCCGCGTTCGAGGACCCCAGGGAGGTGGTCTCGCTCGGGCAGCGGATCACCGCCGAAGTGTTCGGCGTCACCGAGCAGAGCGGCCAGGTCACGCTCTCCGCCAAGGCGTGCGAGGACGAGGCCCTGTACCGGTATCTGCGCAGCACACGGCGCGGGGACGTCGTCACGGGCACCGTGGCCGCCGTGCACAACTTCGGGGTCTTCGTCCGGCTGGACGGGGAGCCCGCGCACCCTGCCTATCCGGGGACGGGCTTCATCCGCGTCCCCGACCTGACCTGGTCGCCCATCGATCACCCGGAGGAGGCGGTCCGGCCCGGACAGCGGGTCACCGGCGAGGTGGTCGTCATCGACACGCACCAGGGGGAGGTGGTCGTCTCGCTCAAGGCCCTCCAGGAAGACCCCTGGGACAGACTCAGCGCGGGCACGGGAGACGTCGTGGCGGGACCGGTGACCAAGGTGGTCCCGTTCGGCGTCTTCGTACTGGTCGGCGAGGCCGCACAGGGATTGGTCCATGAGTCGGACCTGGACGGACAGGTCGTGAGCGAGGGGCAGGAGCTGGCGGTCAGGATCGTGGAGATCGACCGGGTGCTGCGCCGGATCCGGCTCGCGCGCGCCGAATGACGGCGCACACGCCGAGGCCCGGCCCCCGAAGGGAGACCGGGCCTCGGCGAGAGAACTGTGCGGGCTTACAGCCCAGCAGCCTTGCGCAGGGCGTCGACTCGGTCCGTGCGCTCCCAGGTGAAGTCGGGCAGCTCGCGGCCGAAGTGGCCGTACGCCGCGGTCTGGGAGTAGATCGGGCGGAGCAGGTCGAGGTCGCGGATGATGGCGGCCGGGCGAAGGTCGAAGACCTCGTCGATCGCCTTCTCGATCTTCTCGGCGTCGATCTTGGCCGTGCCGAAGGTCTCCACGAACAGACCGACCGGCTCGGCCTTGCCGATGGCGTAGGCGACCTGGACCTCGCAGCGGGAGGCCAGGCCCGCCGCCACGACGTTCTTGGCGACCCAACGCATCGCGTAGGCGGCGGAGCGGTCGACCTTGGACGGGTCCTTGCCGGAGAAGGCGCCGCCGCCGTGGCGGGCCATGCCGCCGTACGTGTCGATGATGATCTTGCGGCCGGTGAGGCCGGCGTCACCCATCGGGCCGCCGATCTCGAAACGGCCGGTCGGGTTGACCAGCAGGCGGTAGCCCTCGGTGTCCAGCTTGATGCCGTCGTCCAGGAGTGCCTTCAGCTCGGGCTCGACGACGAACTCGCGGATGTCGGGGGCCAGCAGCGACTCCAGGTCGATGTCGGAGGCGTGCTGCGAGGAGACGACCACGGTGTCGAGGCGGACGGCCTTGTCGCCGTCGTACTCGATGGTGACCTGCGTCTTGCCGTCCGGGCGCAGGTAGGGGATGGTGCCGTTCTTGCGGACCTCGGAGAGGCGCTTGGACAGGCGGTGCGCCAGGAAGATCGGCAGCGGCATCAGGGTCGGCGTCTCGTCGGACGCGTAACCGAACATCAGGCCCTGGTCGCCCGCGCCCTGCCGGTCCAGCTCGTCCTCGTCGCCCTCGACCCGGGTCTCGTACGCCGTGTCCACGCCCTGCGCGATGTCCGGGGACTGCGCGCCGATCGACACCGACACACCACAGGAAGCGCCGTCGAAGCCCTTCTTCGAGGAGTCGTAGCCGATCTCGAGGATCTTGTTGCGGACCAGAGTCGCGATGTCCGCGTAGGTCTTGGTCGTGACCTCGCCGGCCACGTGCACCAGGCCGGTGGTGATCAGGGTCTCGACCGCGACCCGGGAGGTCGGGTCCTCGCGCAGAAGCGCGTCGAGAATGGTGTCGCTGATCTGGTCAGCGATCTTGTCGGGGTGACCCTCGGTCACGGACTCCGAGGTGAACAGGCGACGGGACACAACGCTCCCTGGGGTTGCAGCGGCTGCTGGCTGATCATTGGCGGACCACGCGGGGGCTGCGCCCGGCATCGTCCGACAACAGTTTATCGGTCGCACTCGGCCGCCGGCCCACCTGTCTCGCCTCTCGGGAGCGCTGTGACCTGCGGCACGGGCATTCTGCACAATGCCGAGCGGGCTTGGCCAGGGCCGCCACGCGACATTGTCGTGGGGAATGTCATGTGGCGGGAAGACGCCGATCGGCTGAATCAGACGGGGCCGAACAGCGGAACGGGATCATCCGAGACGAGCGGCCACGAGGTCCCAGACGACGTCCGCGAGGGCCTCCTTCGGACCGTTCGGTACGGGGGTCTCGCTGCCGTCGGCGCCCAGGACAAGGGCCTCGTTCTCCTCCGAACCGAACGTCTTGCGCTCCCCCACCTCGTTGACGACGAGGAGGTCGCACCCCTTGCGGGCGAGCTTGGTGCGGCCGTTGGCGAGGACGTCGTCCGTCTCCGCCGCGAAGCCGACGACGACCTGTCCGGGGCGGGCGCGCTCGGCCGAAATCTCGGCGAGAATGTCCGGATTTCGCACCAGGACGATCGGGTCGGGGTCCTGGCCGTCCTTCTTCTTGATCTTTCCGGCGGCGTACGCCGCCGGACGGAAGTCGGCGACGGCCGCGGCCATCACCACGGCGTCGGCGTCCGCCGCGGCCTTGAGGACCGCTTCACGCATCTGCACGGCGGTGCCCACCGGAACGACGTCCACACCGGCCGGGTCGGGCAGGCCGGTGTTGGCCGCGATCAGGGTCACCCGGGCGCCGCGCGCCGCGGCCGTGCGGGCGAGGGCGTAGCCCTGCTTGCCGGAGGAGCGGTTGCCGAGGAAGCGGACCGGGTCGAGCGGCTCGCGGGTGCCGCCGGCCGAGACGACGACGTGGCGGCCCGCGAGGTCGGGCTCGGTGACGCCACGGGCCAGCACCCGGCGGCAGGCCTCGAAGATCTCCGCCGGGTCGGGCAGCCGCCCCTTGCCGGTGTCGACACCGGTGAGGCGGCCGACCGCGGGCTCGATCACGACGGCGCCACGGCGGCGCAGCGTGGCCACGTTCTCCTGGGTGGCGGGGTGCTCCCACATCTCGGTGTGCATCGCGGGCGCGAAGACGACCGGACAGCGGGCGGTGAGGAGCGTGTTGGTCAGCAGGTCGTCGGCCAGGCCGTGGGCGGCCTTGGCGAGCATGTCGGCGGTCGCCGGGGCCACCACGACCAGGTCGGCCTGCTGGCCGATGCGGACGTGCGGGACCTCGTCGACGTCGTCCCAGACCTTGGTGGAGACCGGGTTGCCGGACAGCGCGGACCAGGTGGCGGCACCGACGAAGTGCAGCGCGGAGTCGGTGGGCACCACGCGCACGTCGTGACCCGATTCCGTGAACCTTCTCAGTAGCTCACAGGCCTTGTACGCGGCGATCCCGCCACTGACCCCCAGTACGACCCTCGGCTTGTCCACCGTCGTCTCTCCCCGGCTCGGAACCCTACGAGACCATCACACACCACAGGCCCGGCAGGAGCACTGCCGGGCCTGTGGATAAGTCAACCGCGATCTGAAAGTACTACTACGCCGGGCCCTCGATGGCCTCGGAGGTCAGCAGACCCGCGTTGATCTCGCGCAGGGCGATCGAGAGCGGCTTCTCGTGGACGTGGGTGTCGACGAGCGGACCGACGTACTCGAGGAGACCCTCGCCGAGCTGCGAGTAGTACGCGTTGATCTGGCGGGCACGCTTGGCCGCGTAGATCACGAGGCTGTACTTCGAGTCGGTGGCCTCGAGAAGCTCGTCGATCGGCGGGTTGATGATGCCCTCGGGCGCGGTGATGGAAGAGGACACGCTCTACCTTCCGATGGATGGGAAAGATTCAGTCGGTGTGACCGGCCGGCGCCCGCTGGCGGACGGCAGTCACGATCACACAACGTCCACCAAGGCTAGCAGCTCGCTCGCCACGTCCTCGACGGAGGTGTTGACCAAGGTCACGTCGAACTCCGGCTCCGCCGCCAGCTCGGTCCTCGCCGCCTCCAGGCGGCGCTCGACGACCTCGGGCGGCTCGGTCCCCCGGCCGGTGAGCCTGCGCACCAGCTCCTCCCAGGAGGGCGGAGCCAGGAACACCAGCTGGGCGTCGGCCATCGAGTCACGGACCTGCCGGGCGCCCTGGAGGTCGATCTCCAGCAGCACGGGCTCGCCGTTCTCCAGCCGCTCCAGCACGGCCGCGCGCGGCGTGCCGTAGCGGTTGCCGGCGAACTCGGCCCACTCCAGCAGCTCGCCGTTGGCGATCAGCTTGTCCATCTCCTCGTCGGTGACGAAGAAGTAGTGGACTCCGTGCCGCTCGCCGGGGCGCGGCTTGCGGGTGGTGGCCGACACCGAGAGCCAGACCTCCGGGTGTTCCTTGCGCATATGGGCGACGACCGTGCTCTTGCCGACCCCCGAAGGGCCGGAGAGCACGGTCAGCCGCGGACGTTCACTCATGCAGCGATTATTCCAGCAATCCCGGGGTGCCCGGGACGCCCGGTCCGGCAGGAGCCGGACTCAGGAACCGGTGCTGCCGAACTCACGCTCCAGGGAAGCGATCTGGTTCGAACCGAGACCGCGCACGCGGCGGCTCTCGGAGATACCCAGACGCTCCATGATCTGCTTGGCGCGGACCTTGCCCACGCCCGGCAGGGACTCGAGCAGGGCGGAGACCTTCATCTTGCCGATGACGTCGTTCTCCTGGCCCTGCTTGATGACCTCGTGCAGGGAGGCGCCGGAGTGCTTGAGTCGATTCTTGACCTCGGCCCGCTCCCGGCGAGCCGCGGCGGCCTTTTCGAGCGCGGCTGCGCGCTGTTCAGGGGTAAGGGGCGGAAGAGCCACGCCTACGTCACCTCGGATGTCGAACTGTCGGATACGGACCGGTGAGGAACCTAGTCGCCCCACACCTGGGGAGCTACGAGCAACACGCTTTGCCCGTTCACTCTGCTCGGAGACTAGCGGGCAAGTCCGCCAGAGTCAGCGAGAACAGCGGAAAAGTACTGGTCAGCCGCCGTCAGGTCGGACATTTCAGACATACTGCCCTCGATTTGAGGATGTATTCACATTCAAATCGCCCTGGTGCCGTCCATGGGAACGCCCCGGCGGGGATCTCAGCCGCCGCTGACGGCGGCCCTGATCTCCTCCGCGAAGCGCTCCGTGGCCGAGCGCAGTGCCCCGACGTCGGGACCGTGCCGCAGCACGCCCCGGCTCACGTTCGGGACGACGTTGCGCACCGCCGACCCGAAGACCTTGGGAAGATCGGCCGCCGTCGCGCCCTGAGCGCCGACACCGGGCGCGAGGAGCGGGCCGTTGATGTCGAGGTCGTACGACGACAGGTCGCCCACCGTGGCGCCGACGACCGCCCCGAAGGAGCCCAGCGGCTCCTCACCCGCGTTCTCGGCGGCCAGGTGGGCCAGCATGGTCGCGCCCACGTTGCGCCCGTCGGCGCGGACCGCGTGCTGGACCTCCGGCCCCTCCGGGTTCGAAGTGAGGGCCAGCACAAAGAGTCCGGCGCCGCTCTCCCGGGCCAGCGCGACGGCCGGGCTGAGCGAGCCGTAGCCGAGGTAGGGCGAGACGGTCAGGGCGTCGGAGAACAGCGGGGCGTCCTTGTGCAGGAATGCCTCGGCGTACCCGGCCATGGTGGAGCCGATGTCACCGCGCTTGGCGTCCATCACGACCAGGGTGCCGGCCGCACGGGCCTCCTGGACCGCCTTCTCCAGGACGGCGACACCGCGCGAGCCGAACCGCTCGAAGAAGGCGCTCTGCGGCTTCATGACGGCGACCCGGTCGGCCACCGCCTCGACGACCGTGCGGCTGAACCGCTCCAGACCGGCCACGTCGTCGTTCAGGCCCCACTCGGCGAGCAGGGCGGCGTGCGGGTCGATGCCTACGCAGAGAGGGCCGCGCTCGTCCATCGCGCGGCGCAGACGGGCGCCGAAGGGCTCGAGGGAGGTCATGCGGGCTTCCTCACGTCGGCGCCGACCGCGTCGGCGAGGGTGGCGTACGGGCTGGTGCGCAGACGCGCGGCGAGGCCCTTGTGGATGGCGCGGGACCAGAAGGGGCCCTCGTAGATGAAGGCGCTGTACCCCTGGACCAGCGTGGCACCGGCCAGGATGCGCTGCCAGGCGTCCTCGGCGGTCTCGATGCCCCCGACCCCCACCAGGGTGATCCGGTCGCCCACGCGCGCGTACAGGCGGCGCAGGACCTCCAGGGAGCGCGCCTTCAGGGGCGCGCCGGAGAGTCCGCCGGTCTCCTTCACCAGCGAGGGTACGGACTTCAGACCGAGGCCCTCGCGCGCGATGGTGGTGTTGGTGGCGATGATGCCGTCCAGGCCCAGCTCCACGGCGAGGTCGGCGACCGCGTCGATGTCCTCGTCCGCGAGGTCGGGCGCGATCTTCACCAGGAGCGGAACGCGCCGGTTGGCGACGGTACGGTCGGCGGCCTCGCGTACGGCGGTGAGCAGCGGGCGCAGCGCCTCGGTGGCCTGGAGGTTGCGCAGGCCGGGCGTGTTCGGCGAGGAGACGTTCACGACCAGGTAGTCGGCGTACGGCGCGAGGCGTTCGGCCGACTTCACGTAGTCGCCGACGGCCTCCGCCTCCGGGACGACCTTGGTCTTGCCGATGTTGACGCCGACGACGGTCGTGAAGACGGGCTCGCGCGTGGCCAGACGGGCCGCGACGGCGAGCGAGCCGTCGTTGTTGAAGCCCATGCGGTTGATCAGCGCCCGGTCCGCCACGAGCCGGAACAGCCGCTTCTTGGGGTTGCCGGGCTGCGCCTCACCGGTGACCGTGCCGATCTCGACGTGGTCGAAGCCCAGCATCGACATGCCGTCGATGGCCACGGCGTTCTTGTCGAAGCCCGCGGCGAGGCCGAAGGGGCCGTGCATGCGCAGCCCGAAGGCCTCCGTGCGCAGCTCCTTGTAGCGGGGCGCGAGGGCGGCCGCCACGAAGGTGCGCAGCACGGGGATGCGGACGGCGAGGCGGATCCAGCGGAAGGCCAGGTAGTGGGCCTTCTCGGGGTCCATGCGCTTGAAGACGAGACTGAAAAAGATCTTGTACATGGTGTCCTCATGCTGTGCTTTCTGGGGGGGGCACCCCCCAGACCCCCGAGGGGGACACCGTTTTCGGTGTCCCCCTCGGGGCTGCTAGTCGCGGGCCGCGGTCAGGTGTTCCGCGTGTTCCTGGAGCGAACGGACGCCCACGTCACCGTGGTTGAGGGCGTCGATGCCCTGGACGGCCGCCGCGAGCGCCTGGACGGTCGTCAGGCACGGTACGGAGCGGGCCACCGCGGCCGTACGGATGTCGTAGCCGTCGAGGCGGCCGCCGGTGCCGTACGGGGTGTTGACGATGAGGTCGACCTCGCCGTCGTGGATGAGCTGGACGATGGTCCGCTCGCCGTTCGGGCCGGTGCCCTCGGACTGCTTGCGCACGATCGTGGCGTTGATGCCGTTGCGCTTGAGGACCTCGGCCGTGCCGGAGGTGGCGAGCAGCTCGAAGCCGTGCGCGACCAGCTCGCGGGCCGGGAAGATCATCGAGCGCTTGTCGCGGTTGGCGACCGAGATGAACGCGCGGCCCTTGGTGGGCAGCGGGCCGTAGGCGCCCGCCTGCGACTTGGCGTACGCCGTGCCGAAGACGGAGTCGATGCCCATGACCTCGCCGGTGGAGCGCATCTCCGGGCCGAGGACGGTGTCGACGCCGCGGCCCTGGATGTCGCGGAAGCGCGACCACGGCATGACGGCCTCCTTGACGGAGATCGGCGCGTCGAGCGGAAGCTCGCCGCCGTCGCCGTTGGCCGGAAGCAGACCCTCGGCGCGCAGCTCGGCGATGGTCGTGCCCAGCGAGATCCGGGCGGCGGCCTTCGCGAGCGGCACCGCGGTCGCCTTCGAGGTGAAGGGGACCGTACGGGAGGCGCGCGGGTTGGCCTCGAGGACGTACAGGATGTCGCCCGCCATCGCGAACTGGATGTTGATCAGGCCACGCACCCCGACTCCGCGCGCGATGGCCTCGGTGGAGGCGCGCAGGCGCTTGATGTCGAAGCCGCCGAGGGTGATCGGGGGCAGGGCGCACGCCGAGTCGCCGGAGTGGATGCCGGCCTCCTCGATGTGCTCCATGACGCCGCCGAGGTACAGCTCCTCGCCGTCGTACAGGGCGTCGACGTCGATCTCGATGGCGTCGTCCAGGAAGCGGTCGACGAGGACCGGCCGGGAGGGGCTGATCTCGGTCGACTCGGCGATGTAGGAGGCGAGGCGGCTCTCGTCGTAGACGATCTCCATGCCGCGCCCGCCGAGGACGTAGGAGGGCCGGACGAGGACCGGGTAGCCGATCTCGTCGGCGATCGCCTTGGCGCCGGCGAATGTGGTGGCCGTGCCGTGCTTGGGAGCGGGCAGGCCGGCCTCGGCGAGGACCTGGCCGAAGGCGCCGCGGTCCTCGGCGGCGTGGATCGCCTCGGGCGGGGTGCCCACGATCGGCACGCCGTTGTCCTTCAGGGCCTGCGCGAGGCCCAGCGGGGTCTGGCCGCCCAGCTGGACGACCACGCCCGCGATCGGGCCGGCGAGGGACTCCGCGTGGACGATCTCCAGCACGTCTTCCAGCGTCAGCGGCTCGAAGTACAGGCGGTCGGAGGTGTCGTAGTCCGTGGAGACGGTCTCCGGGTTGCAGTTGACCATCACGGTCTCGTACCCGGCGTCCGACAGCGCGAAGGAGGCGTGGACGCAGGAGTAGTCGAACTCGATGCCCTGGCCGATGCGGTTCGGGCCGGACCCCAGGATGATCACCGCGGGCTTCTCGCGGGGCGCGACCTCGGTCTCCTCGTCGTAGGAGGAGTAGAAGTACGGCGTCTTCGCGGCGAACTCGGCGGCGCAGGTGTCGACCGTCTTGTAGACCGGGCGGATGCCGAGGGCGTGCCGGACCTCGCGGACGACGTCCTCGCGCAGGCCTCGGATCTCACCGATCTGCTGGTCGGAGAAGCCGTGCCGCTTGGCCTCGGCGAGCAGCTCGCGGGTCAGCTCGGGCGCCGCGGCCAGCTCGTCCGCGACCTCCTTGATCAGGAAGAGCTGGTCCACGAACCACGGGTCGATCTTCGTGTACTCGAAGACCTCCTCGGGCGTGGCGCCGGCGCGGACGGCCTGCATGACCGTGTTGATCCGGCCGTCGGTGGGGCGCACGGCCTCGCGCAGCAGCGCGTCCTTGTCGCCGGGCTCACCGACGAAGGTGAACTGGCTGCCCTTCTTCTCCAGCGAGCGCAGCGCCTTCTGGAAGGCCTCGGTGAAGTTGCGGCCGATGGCCATGGCCTCGCCGACCGACTTCATGGTGGTCGTGAGGGTGGAGTCGGCCTGCGGGAACTTCTCGAAGGCGAACCGCGGAGCCTTGACGACCACGTAGTCGAGCGTGGGCTCGAAGGAGGCCGGGGTCTCCTGCGTGATGTCGTTCGGGATCTCGTCCAGGGTGTAGCCCACGGCGAGCTTGGCGGCGATCTTGGCGATCGGGAAACCGGTCGCCTTGGAGGCGAGCGCCGAGGAGCGCGACACGCGCGGGTTCATCTCGATGACGATCACACGACCGTCCTCGGGGTTCACCGCGAACTGGATGTTGCAGCCGCCGGTGTCGACGCCGACCTCGCGGATGACGGCGATGCCGATGTCGCGCAGGATCTGGTACTCGCGGTCGGTCAGCGTCATCGCGGGCGCCACGGTGATCGAGTCACCCGTGTGCACGCCCATCGGGTCGAAGTTCTCGATGGAGCAGACGACCACGACGTTGTCGTGCATGTCGCGCATCAGCTCCAGCTCGTACTCCTTCCAGCCGAGGATGGACTCCTCCAGGAGCACCTCGGTGGTCGGCGAGAGCGTGAGGCCCTGGCCGGCGATGCGGCGCAGCTCCTCCTCATCGTGCGCGAAGCCGGAGCCGGCGCCGCCCATGGTGAAGGACGGGCGGACGACGACCGGGTAGCCGCCGAGCTGCTCGACGCCCTTGAGGACGTCGTCCATGGAGTGGCAGATGACCGAGCGGGCGGACTCGCCGTACCCGATCTTCGCCTTGACGGCCTCGACCACGGCCTTGAACAGGTCGCGGTCCTCGCCCTTGTGGATCGCCTCGGGCTTGGCGCCGATCAGCTCGACGCCGTACTTCTCCAGGACACCGTTCTCGTGCAGCGAGATGGCGGTGTTCAGGGCCGTCTGGCCGCCCAGGGTGGGCAGCAGGGCGTCGGGGCGCTCCTTGGCGATGATCTTCTCGACGAACTCGGGGGTGATCGGCTCGACGTAGGTGGCGTCGGCGATCTCCGGGTCGGTCATGATCGTCGCCGGGTTGGAGTTGACGAGGATCACGCGCAGGCCCTCGGCCCTGAGCACGCGGCACGCCTGGGTGCCGGAGTAGTCGAACTCGGCGGCCTGGCCGATGACGATCGGGCCGGAGCCGATGACCAGGACGGACTGGATATCGGTGCGCTTAGGCACGCTGGCCCTCCATCAGGGATACGAAGCGGTCGAACAGGTAGGCGGCGTCGTGCGGGCCCGCTGCCGCTTCGGGGTGGTACTGGACGGAGAAGGCCGGCTGGTCGAGCAGCTGCAGCCCCTCCACGACGTTGTCGTTCAGGCAGACGTGCGAGACCTCGGCGCGGCCGAACTTCGTGTCGCTGACCTTGTCGAGCGGCGCGTCGACGGCGAAGCCGTGGTTGTGCGCGGTGACCTCGACCTTGCCGGTCGTCCGGTCCTGGACCGGCTGGTTGATGCCCCGGTGGCCGTACTTCAGCTTGTAGGTGCCGAAGCCGAGGGCGCGGCCGAGGATCTGGTTGCCGAAGCAGATGCCGAACAGCGGCGTCCTGCGCTCCAGGACGGCGGACATGAGGGCCACCGGGCCGTCGGCCGTGGCCGGGTCACCGGGTCCGTTGGAGAAGAAGACTCCGTCCGGGTCGACGGCGTAGACGTCGTCCACGGATGCCGTCGCCGGGAGCACGTGCACCTCTATGCCGCGCTCGGCCATGCGGTGCGGGGTCATGCCCTTGATGCCGAGGTCGATGGCGGCGACGGTGAAGCGCTTCTCGCCGATCGCGGGAACGACGTACGCCTCCTTGGTCGCGACCTCCTCGTAGAGGCTCGCGCCCTTCATGTGCGGCTGGGCCTGCACACGCTCGAGCAGGTCGGCCTCGGGGGCGATGGCCTCGCCGGAGAAGATGCCGGCGCGCATCGAGCCGCGCTCGCGCAGGTGGCGGGTGAGGGCGCGGGTGTCGATCCCGGAGATGCCGACCACGCCCTGCGCGACCAGTTCGTCGTCCAGGGAGCGCCTGGCCCGCCAGTTGGACGGCACGCGCGCCGGGTCGCGTACGACGTAGCCGGAGACCCAGATGCGGCTCGACTCGTCGTCCTCGTCGTTCCAGCCTGTGTTGCCGATCTGCGGGGCGGTCGCGACGACGATCTGGCGGTCGTACGACGGGTCGGTGAGGGTCTCCTGGTAACCGGTCATACCGGTGGAGAACACGGCCTCGCCGAAGGTCTCCCCCACGGCCCCGTAGGCACGGCCGCGGAAGGTGCGGCCGTCCTCCAGGACGAGTACGGCGGGAACCTTGGCAGCTCCCCTGGTGGAGGTCGTCATCGTGCGCCTTCCGTGTCGTTGGTCATCTGGTTGAGGGTGCCGACCCACTCGGTGTGCTCGGCTGCGTGGTCGGAGCGGAAGCCGGAGTCGATCAGCTTGTCCCCGAGGGCCCAGGTCACCACCAGCAGGCCGCCCTCGGTGAGGACCTTGCCGGCGATGCCCTTGTCGAGCCGGGCCCCGCGCAGCGCGGCGGTGGGGACGAAGAAGTCGGTCGCCCCGGGGCGTACGACCTCCAGGCCCGCGTCCGTGAGGGTGAGCTCGGCCCGGCTGCGGGTGCCGAGGCCGTGGGCCACGATGCGGTCCAGCCACTGCCCGGCCGTGGTCGAGCCGTGGTAGCGGCCGCTCATCGTCAGTCTGGCCTCGCCGGGCTCCTCCGGCGCGCTGGGCAGCTCGGGCAGGTCACCCTGGAGCGTGCCGCGCCACTTCCAGCCCTCGCGCATCAGCCAGTAGATGAGCGCGACGAAGAGGGCGAGGCCGATCAGCCAGCCGATGCGGGCGGGCCAGTCGGTGACCTCGGCCGACTTCTGCGCCTCGGCCAGCAGGATTACAGGTGTCACGTGAGCTTCCCGTCGACGAGCGTGGCCTTGCCCCGCAGCCACGTGTGGGTGACACGGCCCGGCAGCTCGCGTCCCTCGTACGGGGTGTTGCGGCTGCGCGAGGCGAAGCCCGCGGGGTCCACCGAGCCACGGTATTCCGTGTCGACGAGGGTGAGGTTGGCGGGCTCACCAGCCGAGACGGGACGGCCCTGACCGGTGGCCTGTCCGATCTGCGCCGGCTTGACGGACATGCGGTCGGCGACGCCGGCCCAGTCCAGCAACCCGGTGTCGATCATGGTCTCCTGGACCACTGACAACGCGGTCTCCAGACCGACCATGCCCATGGCGGCTGCGGCCCACTCGCAGTCCTTGTCCTCGTGCGGGTGCGGGGCGTGGTCGGTGGCGACGATGTCGATGGTGCCGTCGGCGAGCGCCTCGCGCAGGGCGTGCACGTCCCGCTCGGTGCGCAGCGGCGGGTTGACCTTGTAGACGGGGTTGTAGGTGCGCACCAGCTCGTCGGTGAGGAGCAGGTGGTGCGGGGTGACCTCGGCGGTGACCTGGATGCCGCGGGACTTGGCCCAGCGGACGATCTCCACCGAACCCGCGGTCGAGAGGTGACAGATGTGCACGCGGGAGCCGACGTGCTCGGCGAGCAGCACGTCCCGGGCGATGATCGACTCCTCGGCGACGGCCGGCCAGCCGCCCAGGCCCAGCTCGGCGGAGACGACGCCCTCGTTCATCTGGGCGCCCTCGGTGAGGCGCGGCTCCTGCGCGTGCTGGGCGACGACACCGCCGAAGGCCTTCACGTACTCCAGCGCCCGGCGCATGATCACGGCGTCGTCCACGCACTTGCCGTCGTCGGAGAAGACGGTGACCCCGGCGGCCGACTCGTGCATCGCGCCCAGCTCGGCGAGCTTCCTGCCCTCCAGGCCGACGGTGACGGCGCCGATGGGCTGGACGTCGCAGTAGCCGTGCTCCTGGCCGAGCCGGTAGACCTGCTCGACCACACCGGCGGTGTCGGCGACCGGGAAGGTGTTGGCCATGGCGAACACGGCGGTGTAGCCGCCGGAGGCGGCCGCGCGCGTGCCGGTCAGCACGGTCTCGGAGTCCTCGCGGCCCGGCTCGCGCAGGTGGGTGTGCAGGTCGACCAGGCCCGGCAGCAGCACCTTCCCGCCGGCCTCGACGACGTCTGCGCCCTCGGCGCTGAGACCGACGCCCACCTCGGCGATCGTCTCGCCGTCGATCAGCACGTCCTGCGGCTCGCCGCCGAGCACCTTCGCACCACGGATAAGGATCTTGCTCATGGGTCTTACTTCTCCTCGTTGGTGCGGGTGTGGGTGACGGCGGGCTCGTTTCCACCGAGCAGCAGGTACAGGACGGCCATCCGGATGGAGACGCCGTTCGCGACCTGCTCGACGACGGTGCAGCGCTCGGAGTCGGCGACCTCGGCGGTGATCTCCATGCCGCGGACCATCGGGCCGGGGTGCATCACGATGGCGTGCTCGGGCATCTTCGCCATGCGCTCGCCGTCGAGGCCGTAGCGCCGCGAGTACTCGCGCTCGGTCGGGAAGAAGGCGGCGTTCATGCGCTCCCGCTGGACCCGGAGCATCATCACCGCGTCGGACTTCGGCAGGGTGCTGTCGAGGTCGTACGACACCTCGCACGGCCAGGCCTCGACACCGACCGGCACCAGGGTGGGCGGGGCGACGAGGGTGACCTCGGCGCCGAGGGTGTGCAGCAGGTCGACGTTGGAGCGGGCGACCCGGCTGTGCAGGACGTCGCCGACGATGGTGATCCGCTTGCCGGCCAGGTCCTGGCCGAGGCCGGCGTCCCGGCCGACCAGGCGGCGGCGCATGGTGAAGGCGTCCAGCAGGGCCTGCGTGGGGTGCTGGTGGGTGCCGTCGCCGGCGTTGACGACGGCGGCGTCGATCCAGCCGGAGTTGGCCAGGCGGTAGGGGGCTCCGGAGGCACCGTGCCGGATGACGACGGCGTCGACGCCCATCGCCTCCAGGGTCTGCGCGGTGTCCTTCAGGGACTCGCCCTTGGACACGCTGGAGCCCTTGGCGGAGAAGTTGATGACGTCCGCGGACAGCCGCTTCTCCGCGGCCTCGAAGGAGATCCGGGTCCGGGTGGAGTCCTCGAAGAAGAGGTTGACGATCGTGCGGCCGCGCAGGGTCGGCAGCTTCTTGATCGGCCGGTCGGCGACCCGGGCCATCTCCTCGGCGGTGTCGAGGATCAGGACGGCGTCGTCGCGGGTGAGGTCGGCGGCCGAGATGAGATGACGCTGCATCTGTCAGGCTCCGTAAGGCAGTTCATCGGGATCCGGGGGTCTGAGGGACGCCCCCCAGAGGGCACAGTGGGGCAAACCGGTGCGCGTGTCGGCACGCCGAAGCGGCCGTGCGCGCCCGACTTGCTACTGGTCGGCCGGCTTCACGCCGAGCAGCACGGTGTCACGACCGTCCTCCTCGGCGAGCTGGACCTTGACCGTCTCCCGCAGCGACGTGGGGAGGTTCTTGCCGACGTAGTCGGCGCGGATGGGCAGTTCGCGGTGGCCGCGGTCGACCAGGACCGCGAGCTGCACCGCGCGCGGGCGCCCGATGTCGTTCAGGGCGTCGAGGGCGGCACGGATGGTGCGCCCGGAGAAGAGCACGTCGTCGACGAGGACGACCAGACGGCCGTCGATGCCGTCACCGGGGATCTCGGTGCGGGCCAGCGCACGCGGCGGGTGCATGCGCAGGTCGTCGCGGTACATGGTGATGTCGAGCGAGCCGACGGGGACCTTGCGGTCGGTGATCTGCTCCAGCTTGGCGGCGAGCCGCCGGGCGAGGAAGACACCCCGGGTCGGAATGCCGAGGAGCACCACGTCGTCGGCGCCCTTGGCGCGCTCGACGATCTCGTGGGCGATACGGGTCAGCACCCGTGCGATGTCGGGGCCTTCGAGTACGGGCCGCGCATCGGACGCATGCAGGTTCGCGTGCGAGTCCATACGAAACGGACCTCCTTCTCCGCCTCACGGGACGGACCTTAAAGGACGTCGGATTTGCGCCATCCACCGTAGCAGGTCCGGAGCGGGCGTCGATCACCCGCCTGGCGCAATCGGCTGCCACTACCACGGAAGAGTCGGTGTGGACCATTCGGCTTGACGCATGAGAGTCACGCTGCGTAACCTCACAGTGAGTTACCAGCCGCGCGGCGGGAAACCCAACCGACCGCGTCGACACAGTGTCCGGGGAGCTATATGTCCAGCGAATACGCCAAGCAGCTCGGGGCCAAGCTCCGGGCCATCCGCACCCAGCAGGGCCTTTCCCTCCACGGTGTCGAGGAGAAGTCCCAGGGTCGCTGGAAGGCCGTGGTGGTCGGTTCGTATGAGCGCGGTGACCGTGCCGTGACCGTGCAGCGTCTCGCCGAGTTGGCCGATTTCTATGGTGTCCCCGTGCAGGAGCTCCTGCCGGGCACCACGCCGGGCGGCGCCGCCGAGCCGCCGCCGAAGCTGGTTCTGGACCTGGAGCGGCTGGCCACCGTGCCGGCCGAGAAGGCGGGCCCCCTGCAGCGCTACGCGGCGACCATCCAGTCCCAGCGCGGCGACTACAACGGGAAGGTGCTCTCGATCCGCCAGGACGACCTGCGCACCCTCGCCGTCATCTACGACCAGTCCCCCTCGGTCCTCACCGAGCAGCTGATCAGCTGGGGTGTCCTGGACTCGGACGCGCGCCGCGCGGTGGCCACCCACGAAGAGGCCTGACCGCCTGCGACAGCTGAGCAGAAACGTGCCGCCGGGGTGGCCTGAACCGCACGGTTCGGGGCACCCCGGCGGTGTTTTCGTGGATGCCGTTCGACTGTCCGGCGAAACGCCGGAGGGCCCGCAGCATGCGCTCGCTGCGGGCCCTCCGGCGTCTGTCGTACCGCCTACGCCTCGTCCCGGCGCAGCGACGGCTTCAGCTCCTTGAACCGGCCGAGCAGGCCGTTGACGAACGAGGGGGACTCGTCCGTGGAGAACTCCTTCGCGAGCTGCACCATCTCGTCCAGGACGACGGCGTCCGGGGTCTCGTCCACCCAGATCAGCTCGTAGGCGCCCAGGCGCAGGATGTTCCGGTCGACGACCGGCATCCGGTCGAGCGTCCAGCCCACCGCGTACTGGGAGATCAGCTCGTCGATGCGCTTCGCGTGCTCCGAGTAGCCCTCGACCAGCTGCATCGTGTACTCGCTCACCGGCGGCTGCCGGGTGTCGGACCGGGACAGCCGGATCCAGTCCGCGAGGACCGTCAGGACGTCGGCGCCGCGCTGGTCGCCCTCGAAGAGGATCTGGAAGGCACGTTTGCGGGCCGTGTTGCGGGCAGCCACGGTTAGCTGTTCACCCGGCCGAGGTAGTCGCTCGTACGGGTGTCGACCTTGATCTTCTCACCGGTGGTGATGAAGAGGGGGACCTGGATCTGGTGGCCGGTCTCCAGGGTGGCGGGCTTGGTGCCACCGGTGGAGCGGTCGCCCTGGACGCCCGGCTCGGTCTCCTGGATGACGAGCTCGACGGCGGCCGGGAGCTCGACGAAGAGCACCTCGCCCTCGTGCTGCGCGACGGTGGCCGTGAAGCCCTCGATGAGGAAGTTGGCGGCGTCGCCGACGGCCTTGCGGTCGACCATCAGCTGGTCGTAGGTCTCCATGTCCATGAAGACGAAGTACTCGCCGTCCATGTACGAGAACTGCATGTCGCGCTTGTCGACAGTGGCCGTCTCGACCTTGACGCCGGCGTTGAAGGTCTTGTCGACGACCTTGCCGGAGAGCACGTTCTTGAGCTTGGTGCGCACGAAGGCCGGGCCCTTGCCGGGCTTGACGTGCTGGAACTCGACGACGGACCAGAGCTGGCCGCCTTCGAGCTTGAGCACCATGCCGTTCTTGAGGTCGTTCGTGGAAGCCACGGTTGCGGAATCTCCTGGACTGACGTACGACCCCGGGGCATGCGCACAGCGCGAGGCTAGAGCGCGAGCAGCTCCTTGGTCGTGATGGTGAGTAGCTCGGGTCCGCCGTCCGCCTCAGGGCGTACGACGAGCGTGTCATCGATCCGGACGCCGCCCCGGCCCGGGAGGTGGACCCCCGGTTCGACGGTGACCGGCACGCAAGCGTCCAGTTTACCCATGGCCGCAGGGCCAAGCTGCGGGTCCTCGTCGATTTCGAGTCCGACGCCGTGTCCCGTCAGCGGTGGTAGAGCCTCAGCATAGCCCGCGGAGCCCAGCACCTGGCGTGCCGCACGGTCGACGTCGCGGTAGGCGGCACCCGGCGCCAGGGACTCGCGTCCGGCGCGCTGGGCTGCGAAGACCAGGTCGTACAGCTCG
The DNA here is from genome assembly GCF_053597295.1 of Streptomyces sp. NPDC001450. Classification (NCBI taxonomy): domain Bacteria; kingdom Bacillati; phylum Actinomycetota; class Actinomycetes; order Kitasatosporales; family Streptomycetaceae; genus Streptomyces; species Streptomyces sp. NPDC001450. The sequence continues at coordinate 57,856 of NZ_JBSFHY010000017.1, read as the reverse complement.
ATCTGCCAGTCGGCGGGCGAGGTGCCGATGACGAAGGTACGGCCGATCTCGCAGCGGTAGCCGCGGTAGGTGGCGCCCAGGCAGACGGAGAGGAAGTCGCCTTCCTCCACACGGCGGTCGGTGGGGCGGTGGCCACGGCGACCGGCGTTCGGACCGGTGGCCACCGAGGTCGGGAATGCGGGCCCGTCGGCACCATGGTCGACCAGGCGCCGCTCCAGCTCCAGCGCGAGGTGCCGTTCGGTGCGGCCGACCAGGATGGACTCCAGCAGCTCGCCGAGGGCCTGGTCGGCGATCTCGGCGCCGATGCGGAGGCAGGAGATCTCCTCCTCGTCCTTGACGACCCTGAGCTGCTCGACGGCTCCGCCGAGGTCGGCGAGGCGCACCTTGGGGGCGACGGAGGAGAGGGCCCGGTGGCGGGCGACGGTGAGGTGGTGTTCCTCCACCGCGAGGGATTCGGCCCCCTGCGCTGCGGCGAGGCCGGCTGCAGTGACCGCGGGGTCGCCGCCCGGCGAGGGCAGGACTTGCACGGTCAGGGCCTCGTCGGGACGGCCCTCGGTCGGCCGGTCGTCCAGCGGGCCGGCGCAGACCAGCAGGTTCTCGCTCTTGCCCAGCAACAGCACGGAGCCCTGCGGGGCGGCGCCGGCGAGATAGCGCACGTTGGCAGGGCGCGAGATGAGCGCTGCTGCGGTGCCGGCCGCGTTGCAGCGTTCCCTCAGCTGGGCTCGGCGGGTCGCGTACACCTCTGACATGAGATGATCGTAGGAGTTTTGTCCGGCTTGCGCTGGTTGATGGGGGCCGAGTGGGGTCGGTGGGGGTGGTGCGGTTGTGTGCCGGTGCGGGCCGGTGGGGGTTGAAATCGCGCCCGCGCGGCGAGCCGCACATCGATGCGGAGCCGCATATCGATACCGCCCCGCACCCCTGGGGTGGCTCCAGGTCGCCTTGGTCACCAGCTCGGGGGGCTTGCCAGTGCTCTGGTCAGGACCTCGTCCAGGACGCGGGCCGTGCCGGGGACGTCCAGCTGGGAGTTGTCGATGATCGGGAGGCCTGAGCCGTACCAGCCGGCCATGCGGCCGTGGATGCGGGCCACCTCCTCGTCGGTGAGGCGACGGTTGCCGATGCGCTCGGCGTTGCGTTCCAGGACGATGTCGAGGCCCGGCAGGAGCACGACCGGGAGCAGGCCGGGGCCGACGTGCCGTTTCCAGCCGCCGAGGCCCACGACGGGGCGGTCCGGGAAGACGGCGTCGTCGAGGATGCAGGAGATGCCGTTGGCCAGGAAGTTCCGGGCGGCGAAGCCGCAGGTGCGGCGGGCCAGGCGGTACTGGGCCTCGGAGTTGTCGTTCCACCCCGACTGCGGGTTCGCGTAGCCCGCGCGGACCCATTCGCGTACGTCGTCCAGGCTGATATGGGCGGTGGGCACCCGGCGGTGGTCCGCCCAGTACTTGGCCACGCTCGTCTTGCCCGCGCCCGCGGGGCCGATCAGCAGGACGGCCAGGGTGGTGGTCGTCGGGTCCGGGACGGCAGCCGCGGCCGGGGGTGCGGTGGGCACACCGACCGGGCCGCCGGGCGGCAGCGGTACGTGACCGGTCGTGTCGGGCGGCGGGACGGGGGCGTGCTGCGGAGGCGCGGGCGACATGGGGCCGGAGGGGGGTACGGATGGTCCGACTCCGGGGTAGCCGGGTGGCGGCGGGGGCACGGGTGCGGGACCCTGTGGGACTCCCGGGTGGTGTGCGGCCGACGCCCAGCCGGCGTGCGGTCCCTGCCCCGGCTGGTGGGGCGGCGGCAGCGGAGACCCCACTGCGTGCTGCATCCGTTGCCACTCCGTCTCGTACACACATTTGGCGCTGGCAGGCGGGTACGGAGCCCGCTCCCTACCGAACGGTACCGCCCCCGGCCGTCGTTTGGTGAAACGACCGGGGGCGGTCCGAAGTGCCCGGCCCGGAAAGGGAATCGGGCAGAAGGGAACAGCAGAGGACTTACTGGCCCACTTCCTACTGGCCCACTTCTCCGTAGGCGGCGAGGAGGACCGCCGGGTCCGGGCCCTCCAGGACGGTCGGCTTCGCCAGCCCGTCCAGGACGATGAAGCGCAGCAGGTCACCGCGGGACTTCTTGTCGACCTTCATCGTCTCCAGCAGCTTGGGCCACTGGTCGTAGCGGTAGTGCAGCGGCAGGCCCACCGCCTCGAGGACGGTGCGGTGGCGGTCCGCCGTCGCGTCGTCCAACCGGCCCGCCAGACGGCCCAGTTCGGCGGCGAAGTGCATGCCGACCGCGACCGCCGCGCCGTGCCGCCACTTGTAGCGCTCGTTCTTCTCGATCGCGTGGCCGAGCGTGTGGCCGTAGTTCAGGATCTCCCGGAGGCCGGATTCCTTCAGGTCCGAGGAGACGACGTCCGCCTTGACCCGGATCGAGCGCTCGATCAGCTCGGCCGTGTGCGGGCCGGCCGGAGTGCGGGCGGCCTCGGGGTCGGCCTCGATGAGGTCGAGGATCACCGGATCGGCGATGAAGCCGGCCTTGATGATCTCCGCGAGCCCGGAGACGTAGTCGTTGACCGGGAGGGAGTCCAGCGCGGCCAGGTCGCACAGGACACCGGCCGGCGGGTGGAAGGCGCCCACCAGGTTCTTGCCCTCGGCCGTGTTGATGCCGGTCTTGCCGCCGACGGCCGCGTCGACCATGGCGAGCACGGTGGTGGGGATGGCGATCCAGCGCACCCCGCGCAGCCAGGTCGCGGCCACGAACCCGGCGAGGTCCGTGGTGGCACCGCCGCCGACGCCGACGATGACGTCGGTACGGGTGAAGCCGGACTGGCCCAGCGCCTTCCAGCAGTAGGCGGCGACCTCGGCGGTCTTGGCCTCCTCCGCGTTGGGCACCTGGACGGCGACGGCCTCGTAGCCCTGCTCGGCCAGGTCGGCGCGCAGTGCGTCGCCGGTCTCGGCGAGCGCCTCGGGATGGATCACCGCGACGCGCTTGACCCTCGACCCGATCAACCCGGCCAGCTCGCCCAGGAGTTGCCGGCCGACCAGCACCTCGTACGGGTCGGTGCCCGCGGTGCCGGCGACCTGGATCCGGGTGACTGCCTCGCTCATGCTTCTTTCAACTCCAGTGCGTCCAGCGCTGCTTGGGTGACCTCTTCGGGGGTGCGGCCGTCGGTCGGCACGACGGCGGTGGCGACCTCCTCGTACAGGTGACGGCGGGCCTCCATCAGCTCGCGCCACTGCTTGCGCGGATTGACCGCGAGCAGCGGGCGGGCCGCGTTCAGGCCGGTGCGCTTGACCGCCTCCTCCACGTCCATGGAGAGGTAGACCACCCGGTGCCCGGCGAGCAGCGCGCGCGTGTCCGCGTCGAGGATCGCCCCGCCGCCGAGCGCGAGGACGCCCTCGTGCTCGGCGAGCGCGGTGTGCACGGTGCGCTTCTCGATCGTGCGGAAGGCGGCCTCGCCGTCGTCCACGAAGATCTCGGCGATGGTCCGGCCCTCGGCGGTGACGATGTCGTCGTCGGTGTCCCGGTACGCGACGCCGAGCCGCTCGGCCAGCAGCTGCCCGACGGTGGACTTGCCCACGCCCATCGGGCCGACCAGTACGACCGCAGGCACGGCGGTCACCGGATGGCGAGGTTGTCGAGGTACGACTGCACGTTCCGCCGGGTCTCGGGAACGGAGTCGCCGCCGAACTTCTCCGCGACGGCGTCGGCGAGGACGAGCGCCACCATGGCCTCGGCGACGATGCCGGCGGCCGGGACCGCGCACACGTCGGAGCGCTGGTGGTGGGCCTGTGCGGCCTCGCCGGTGGAGACGTCGACGGTCTGCAGGGCCCGGGGCACGGTCGCGATCGGCTTCATCGCGGCGCGCACGCGCAGCAGCTCGCCGGTGCTCAGGCCGCCCTCGGTGCCGCCGGAGCGTCCGCTGGACCGCTTGATGCCCTCGGGGGTGCTGAGGATCTCGTCGTGCGCCTTGGAGCCGGGCACCCGGGCCAGCTCGAAGCCGTCGCCGACCTCGACGCCCTTGATCGCCTGGATGCCCATGAGGGCGGCGGCGAGCCGGGCGTCCAGCCGGCGGTCCCAGTGCACGTGCGAGCCCAGGCCGACCGGGACGCCGTAGGCGAGCACCTCGACCACACCGCCGAGGGTGTCGCCGTCCTTGTGGGCCTGGTCGATCTCCGCGACCATCGCCTTCGACGCGTCGGCGTCCAGGCAGCGCACCGGGTCGGCGTCCAGCTTCTCGACGTCGGCCGGGGTCGGGTAGACGCCGTACGGGGCCTTGGCGGAGGCCAGCTCGACGACGTGGGAGACGATCTCGATGCCGGCCGTCTCCTTCAGGTAGGAGCGGGCGACGGCGCCGAGGGCCACGCGCGCGGCGGTCTCACGGGCGGAGGCGCGCTCCAGGATCGGCCGGGCCTCGTCGAAGCCGTACTTCTGCATGCCGGCGAGGTCGGCGTGGCCGGGCCGGGGCCGGGTCAGCGGCGCGTTGCGGGCGAGGCCGCCGAGGATCTCGGGGTCGACCGGGTCGGCCGCCATGACCTGCTCCCACTTGGGCCACTCGGTGTTGCCCACCATGATCGCGATCGGGGAGCCGAGGGTGAGACCGTGCCGGACACCCCCCAGGAAGGTGACCTCGTCACGCTCGAACTTCATCCGCGCACCGCGGCCATAGCCGAGCCGCCGCCGCGCCAGGTGGTCCGCCACCATCTCCGTCGTGATCGGCACGCCGGCGGGAAGCCCCTCCAGCGTCGCGACAAGTGCGGGACCGTGGGACTCCCCCGCGGTCAGCCAACGCAGCCTGCTCAACGGTGCTCCTCAGTGTTCGCGCCCGGTACTGCCCTGCGTACGCACGTCCTCGCGTACGGCGACGGCGCCACCGGGTGCGCGACCCCGGTCCGCCACCTCCGATCCTCCCACGTCCGGGGGCGGTATCCGGCCGCTGGTCCAGCAGGCGGGACACGGCGGCGGAACGGAGGCGGCCGTTCAGCGCGCGGCGAGCGCCTGCTCCCCGGCGTGCCGCATGGCCTCCAGGGGCGCCGGGGAGCGGCCGGTCATCTGCTCGACCTGGAGAACGGCCTGGTGGACCAGCAGGTCGAGGCCGCTGACGACGGCGCCGCCGAACATCGACCAGCGGGCCGCCAGGTCGGTGGGCCAGGGGTCGTAGAGCACGTCGAAGAGGGTGGCGGGGCGCTCGGGTACGGCGGTGGCGAGGGCGTCGGTGGTCCCGGCCGGGGTGGTGGCGATCACCAGGGGCGCCTTCAGGGCCTCCCGCGCGTCCGCCCAGTGCGCCGTACGGACGTCCACGTCGAGCCGCTCGCCCCACTGACGCATCTCGGCGGCTCGGGCCTCGCTGCGGACGTAGGCGACGACCTCGCCGGTGCAGACCCGGGCGAGCGCGGCCAGCGCCGAGGAGGCGGTGGCGCCGGCGCCCAGGATCGCCGCGGAGTCGACCTGTTCGATGCCGTGCTCGCGCAGGGCGGCCACCATGCCCGGGATGTCCGTGTTGTCGCCGATGCGACGGCCGTCCTCGGTGAAGACCACGGTGTTGACGGCGTCGACCGACGCGGCCGTCTCGCTGATCTCGTCCACCAGCGGAATGACCGCCCGCTTCAGCGGCATGGTCAGCGACAGCCCCGCCCACTCCGGCCCGAGCTTCTCGATGAAGCCGGGCAGGGCGGCCTCGTCGATCTCGAAGCGGCCGTACGACCAGTCGGTGAGTCCGAGTGCTTCGTAGGCCGCCCGGTGCAGCACCGGGGAGAGGGAGTGCGCGATGGGCGATCCGAGCACGGCGGCCCGGCGGGCGTCAGTTGCCCGAGGAGGCATTGAATTTTTCCTTGAGCTTTTCGAATTCTTCGTTGGTCTTGGCGAATTCGGTGTTGTTCACACCGTCGGTCGCCACGAAATACATCCAGCCGTCGTGGGTCGGATTCAGTGCCGCCTTCATCGCGTCCTCACCGGGGTTACCGATCGGACCGGGCGGAAGGCCCTTGTGGGTGTAGGTGTTGTACGGGCTCTGGTTGCTGTTGATCTCCTTCTCGGAGATGTGGATGTTGCTCGTGCCCTTGAGGTAGTTGTACGTCGAGTCGAACTGGAGCAGCTGGTTGGTCTCGGTGTTGGTGGGCTTCAGACGGTTGTAGACCACTTCCGCCATCTTGCGGAAGTCGTCGTGCGTCTTGCCCTCGGCCTGGACCAGGCTCATGACCGTGACGAGCTGGAACGGGTTGTTCAGACCCAGCGTCTTCGCCTTCGACGGCAGGTCGTAGGCGGCGTACTTCTCCTTGGCCTGGGTGACCATCTGCTTCAGGATCGCGTCGGGCTTCATGCCCTTCGCGGCCGCATAGGTACCCGGGAACAGGAAGCCCTCCAGCGGGTCCTGGATTTCGCTGCTGCGCTGCGCCCAGCTCGGCAGACCGAGCTTCTTGTATTCCTGCTTGGCGAGCTTCCGGGTGGTGCCGGTGGACAGTTCGAGTTTCTTGTCGATCGCCGCGTAGACACCCGCGTTGCGCTCGCCGGGCGTGACGATCACATTGTTCTGGCTCTTCGGGTCGAGCATCAACTGCACGGCGCTGGCGGCGGACATCTGCTTCTCCAGCGTGTAGACGCCTTCCTGGAGCCCCTTGCCCTTGGGGTTCGCCTGCAGCGCGGAGACGAACGCGTCCGCGCTCTCGACGACGCCCGCCTCCTTCAGCTTCTGACCGATCTCCCAGCCGCCGGCGCCCTTCGGGATGGTGACCGTGACCTGTTCGCCGTTGCCGCTGCCCGCGTAGTCCGGGGCCGGGCCGAAACGATTTTGGTAGTACTTGTAGCCGAAGTAGCCGACCGTGCCGAGGCCGCCGCCGAAGACCAGGACGACCACCATGCAGGCGCAGCCGGTGCGCCGCTTCTTGCTCTTGACCGGTTTCTTGCCGCGCCGTTCGCCGCGGCCGGACCGGCTCTCCGCCTCGTCGTCGGCGTCGTCGTCATCGCCGCCTCCGGCGAAGAAGGCGTGCTCGCCCTGGTCCTCGCCCGGGTCCCAGCCGGTCTCGGGGTCCGGTTGCGGTTTCGACTCGGGACGCCTGCGGCTGGGCGGCACCGGCGGTGGGTAGGCGTCCTCCGTGCCGTAGAAGTCGGGCTGCTCCCCGCCGTAGGCCGCGGGCTGCTGGCCGTACGGGTCGCCGGGGTCGGGCGCGTACGGCACCTGGCCGTGCGTGCCGGACGCGTCCCAGCCGCCCTGGTGCTGGTACTGCTGCGGGGTCTGCACCGCGTACTGCTGGTTTTGACCGGTGTACTGCTGGCCGTACTGCTGCTGGCCCTGCTCGTCGTAGTGCGGGTACTGCTGCTGGTCGTACCCGGGCTGCTGCCCCTGGGTCCACTCGCCGTACTGCGGCTGCGGGTACTGCTGCTGCGCCTGGCCGTCGTAGGAGGACTGCTGGCCCACGTGGGCCTGCTGTCCTCTCCATCCGCCGTCCCCGTACAACGGGTCCTCCGGATGCCACGGTTCGGAGCCAGGGCCCCGGCCATACTCAGTCATCGATCCCCTAGAGCCGCGAGGCCGACGGTCGCATGGCCGGTGGACCGGCTTCCGTTCCGCCTCTTGCTGTGCGGCGGCTGTTCGAACACCGCCGCATCGCGCGGAACGTTACCGTATCGCGATCAGATGACCACTTCGACGCCCTCGCCGGGTGCTTTACCTGACACCCGTTCGGATTCCAGGGCCTGCTGCAGGATGATGACGGCTGCCGCCTGGTCGATGACGGCCCGGCCCTTCTTGGATTTCACCCCCGAGGCGCGCAGTCCCTGACTGGCCGTCACGGTCGTCATCCGCTCGTCCACCAGCCGAACCGGAACGGGCTTGATGCCCTTGGCGAGTTCCTGGGCGAAGGCGCGGACCTTCTGCGCGGCCGGACCCTCGCCCCCCTTGAGGGAGCGAGGGAGTCCGACGACGACCTCGATCGGTTCGTACTCCTCCACCAGCTGCCTGAGCCGACGGTGGGCGGCCGGGATGTCCCGGCCGGGGACGGTCTCCACCGGAGTGGCGAGGATCCCGTCGGGGTCGCACGAGGCGACCCCGATCCGGGCGTCCCCGACGTCGATCGAGAGTCGGCGTCCTCTGCGCATTTCCGACCGTTTCCTTACTTCACTGTCACTTGGCGGTCTCGACGACAAGTCGCTCGACGGCCTCCACGGCCTCGCCGACGGCGGCCGGGTTCTGGCCGCCGCCCTGGGCGACGTCCGGCTTGCCGCCACCGCCGCCACCGAGGGTCTTGGCGGCGGTACGGACCAGGTCACCGGCCTTGAGACCACGCTCGCGGGCGGCCTCGTTGGTGGCGATGACGGTCAGCGGCTTGCCGTTGTTGACCGTGAACAGGGCGACCACGGCGGCCCGGCCGCCCTGGATGCGGCCGCGCACGTCGAGGACCAGCTTGCGCAGGTCGTCCGGCGTGGTGCCGTCCGGGACCTGGCCGGTGACAAGTGCGATGCCCCTGATGTCCTTGGCGGACTCGGCGAGACCGGCGGCGGCCTGCAGCACCTTCTCGGCGCGGAACTTCTCGATCTCCTTCTCGGCGTCCTTCAGCTTGCCGAGCATCGAGGAGACCTTCTCCGGCAGCTCCTCCGAGCGGCCCTTGAGCAGCTCGGTCAGCTGGTTGACGACCGTGTGCTCGCGGGCGAGGAAGTTGTAGGCGTCAACGCCGACCAGGGCCTCGATACGGCGGACACCCGAGCCGATGGAGGACTCGCCGAGCAGCTTCACCAGGCCCAGCTGGGCGGTGTTGTGCACGTGCGTGCCGCCGCACAGCTCCTTGGAGAAGTCGCCGATGGTCACCACGCGGACCCGCTCGCCGTACTTCTCGCCGAACTCGGCGATGGCGCCCTGCTTCCTGGCCTCGTCGATGCCCATGACCTCGGCGTGCACGTCGAGGTCGCGGGCGAGCACCTCGTTGATCTTCTGTTCGACGTCGGTCATCACGGCCGTCGGGACGGCGGAGGGGGAGCCGAAGTCGAAACGGAAGCGGCCGGGCTGGTTCTCGGAACCGGCCTGGGCGGCCGTCGGGCCGAGGGCGTCGCGCAGGGCCTGGTGGGTCAGGTGGGTGGCCGAGTGGGCACGGGCGATGGCCTTGCGGCGGCGGGCGTCGATGGAGGCGTGGGCCTTGGCACCGACCGTGACCTCGCCGACCTGGACGACGCCCTTGTGGACGTACACGCCCGGGACCGGCTTCTGGCAGTCACGGATCTCGATCACGGCACCGGAGTCGACCTTGATCCGGCCGGTGTCGCCGATCTGGCCGCCGCCCTCGGCGTAGAACGGGGTGCGGTCGAGGACGACCTCGACCTCGTCGCCCTCGGTGGCGGCCGGGGAGGAGACGCCGTCGACCAGGAGGCCGACGATCGTGGACTCGCCCTCGGTGTCGCTGTAGCCGATGAAGTCGGTCTCGCCGGCGGAGTCGGCGATCTCGCGGTAGGCGCCCATGTCGGCGTGGCCGGTCTTCTTGGCCTGGGCGTCGGCCTTGGCGCGCTCCCGCTGCTCCTTCATCAGGCGGCGGAAGCCCTCCTCGTCCACGGACAGCCCCTGCTCGGCGGCCATCTCGAGGGTGAGGTCGATCGGGAAGCCCCAGGTGTCGTGGAGCAGGAACGCCTTGTCGCCGGCCAGGACCGAGGAACCGGCCTGCTTGGTCTCGGTGACGGCGGTGTCGAGGATGTTGGTGCCGGCCTTCAGCGTCTTCAGGAAGGCGTTCTCCTCGGCGAGGGCGACCTTCTCGATGCGCTCGCGGTCGGTGACCAGCTCCGGGTACTGCTGGCCCATCATGCCGATGACGACGTCGATCAGGTCCTTGACGACCGGACCGGTGGCGCCCAGCAGACGCATGTTTCGGATGGCGCGGCGCATGATGCGGCGCAGGACGTAGCCACGGCCCTCGTTGCCCGGGGTGACCCCGTCGCCGATGAGCATCGTGGCCGTGCGCATGTGGTCGGTGACCACGCGGAGGGACACGTCCGAGCCGTGGGCGTCGCCGTAGCGCACGCCGGTCAGCTCGGTGGCCTTGTTGATGACGGCCATGGACGTGTCGATCTCGTACATGTTCTGCACGCCCTGCAGAATCATGGCGAGGCGCTCCAGGCCGAGGCCCGTGTCGATGTTCTTGCTCGGCAGGTCCCCGAGGATCTCGAAGTTGTCCTTGCCGATGCCCTCGCCACGCTCGTACTGCATGAAGACGAGGTTCCAGATCTCCACGTACCGCTCGTCGTTGACGGCGGGGCCGCCCTCGACGCCGAACTCGGGGCCGCGGTCGTAGTTGATCTCGGAGCAGGGGCCGCAGGGGCCGGGGACGCCCATGGACCAGAAGTTGTCCTTCATGCCCAGGCGCTGGATGCGCTCCTTGGGCACGCCGACGACCTCGTGCCAGATCTGCTCGGCCTCGTCGTCGTCCTGGTAGACGGTGATCCACAGGCGCTCGGGGTCGAGGCCGTAACCGCCCTTGTCCTGGGGGTTGGTGAGCAGCTCCCAGGCGAGCTTGATGGCGCCTTCCTTGAAGTAGTCGCCGAAGGAGAAGTTGCCGCACATCTGGAAGAACGTGCCGTGGCGCGTGGTCTTGCCGACCTCTTCGATGTCGGGGGTGCGCACGCACTTCTGCACGCTGGTGGCGCGCGGGAACGGCGGCTTGACCTCACCCAGGAAATAGGGCTTGAAGGGCACCATGCCGGCGGGGACGAGGAGCAGAGTCGGGTCGTCCGCGATGAGCGACGCCGAAGGGACGACGGTGTGCCCGCGCTCCTCGAAGAAGCTCAGCCAGCGGCGGCGAATCTCGGCCGACTCCATCAGTGGTCCTCATTCCGGTTGTACGAGTACATCGGGGCTTCGATGTACTTCGGGTTGCTGCGGTCGTTCTCGATGGCGGTGTACCGCCGGGGTGCGGGGAGTTCGGGGTTCTCCTGGATACCCAGCGCCTCCTCCAGCTCGGCCTCGCGCTGCGCCATGTTGTCGCGGACGTCGAGTGCGAAGCCGACCGCACGGTCCTTGAGGCGCTGACCGGTCTCCAGGGCCTTGTTGGCCGCGGTCGCGGCGAGGCTCTCGGGGGTCAGCTGCTTCAGCTTGCGGTTGACCTTGGTGGTGGCCCAGACACCGGCGGCGACACCCGTGGTGAACCAGAACGTACGGCGGAACATCGCTCGGTCAGTCCTTCTTTCCCCGGTTGCTCCGCTTCCGTGCCGCCGGGACCGTACGGCCCACGATCACGGTACGCCTGGGCTCCTTGGCGGGCCCGTTCTCCTTGCGGCCGCCGATCGCCCGGCGTACGCCGTAGCCGAAGGCCGCGACCTTGACCAGCGGGCCGCCGAAGGTGGAGGCGACGGTGGTCGAGAGCGCGGAGGCGTTCGACGTGACCTCCTGGACGTCGGAGGCGATCGCGTCGACCCGGTCGATCTGGGTCTGCGCGGAGCGCACGGCGGCGGAGGCGTCGGCGAGCAGCGGGACGGCCTGGTCGGTCACGTCCGCCACGAGCTTGGTGGTCGCCTTGAGCGTCTGGGCCAGCCTCGCCAGTGCGACGGCGAGGAAGGAGACCAGGATCGCCCAGAACACGGCCACCAGGATCCCGGCCACCTCTCCACCGGACACTGTGCGCACCCGCTCCCTGATCCCTGAAACGTGCTCTGAACATCGGAGTCATGAATAAAACAGTGCACCGAGCCTATCGCGCCACGGGTGGGGCTCCGTACCGGATTACGGTCGGCGGATGGCGGAGTCGCGGGAAGCGATTGTACGGAATGAACACGGTTCAGTACGCTCCGTGTCCCATGCGAGGTCCTCAGCACCCCGGCCCCTCCGCCGACGGCGATCTGCCCTTTGAACTCACCGCTTTCGTCGGGCGCTCGGCCGAACTCGCCGAGCTGGCCCAGACGATGGAGGCGGCCCGGCTGGTGACGGTGACCGGGGTCGGCGGCGTGGGCAAGTCCCGGCTGGCCGCCCGTGCGGCGGCCCGGTCGGCGCCGCGCGCGGAGCCGAGAGCTCGGGCGAGGGTCGAGCTGGCGTCGGTACGGGATCCGCAGTTCGTGGAGTACGCGGTCGTGGAGGCGCTGGGGCTGACCGACCACACGACCCGGATGCCCCGGGAGATCCTGCTCGACCGTCTCGCCGGCCGCCGTTTCCTGCTGGTGCTGGACGGGTTCGAGCATCTGGTGGCGGCCTGCGCCGACCTGGTGTCCGAGCTGCTGCGCAGGCTGCCGGAGCTGCGGGTGCTGGCCGTGGGGCGGCGTCCGCTGGGGCTGACGGGCGAGCGGCTGTTCCCGCTGGCCCCGCTCGCCGAGGACGAGGCGGTGGAGCTGTTCACGGACCGGGCCCGGCAGCATGGGCCGGCGACGGGCGACTGCCCGGTGGTGCGGGAGCTGTGCCGCCGGCTGGAGGGGATCCCGCTGGCGCTGGAGCTGGCCGCGGGGCGGCTGCGGGCGCTGTCACCGGCGCAGCTGCTGGAGCGGCTGGACGACCGGTTCCGGCTGCTGACCGGTGGCGGCCGGGACGCTCTCCCCCGCCATCAGACGCTGCGGACGGCGATCGGCTGGAGCCATGAGCTGTGCACGCCGGCCGAGCGGCTGCTGTGGGCGCGGCTCTCGGTGTTCGCGCAGACCTTCGACCTGGAAGCGGCCGAGTACGTGTGCAGCGGGGACGGGCTGGCCGCCGAGGACGTCCTGGACGTGCTGGCGGAGCTGCTCGCGCAGTCGGTCCTCTCCCGCGAGGAGACCCCTACGGGCCCCCGCTACCGGATGCTGGACACGGTCCGGGCCTACGGCGCCGACTGGCTGGAGGCGACGGGGGACGCGGTACGGCTGCGGCGGCGGCACCGCGACTGGTACCTGGGCCTTGCGACCTGGTGCGAGCTGGAGTGGTTCTCGCCCCGGCAGCGCGAGGTGGCCGCGCGGGTCGAGGTCGAGCTGCCGAACCTGCGCACCGCCCTGGAGTTCTGCCTGACCGAGCCGGAAGAGGCGCATCTGGGCCAGTACCTGGCGGGCTCGCTGTGGTTCTGCTGGGCGGGCTGCGGACGGTTGTCGGAGGGGCGGCGCTGGCTGGAGCGCAGCGTGGAGCTGGAGTCGGAGTACGAGCAGTCCCGGCTGAAGGCGCTGTGGGTGCTCGGCTATGTGGCGATCCTCCAGGGCGACACCGTGCCGGCGCTGGCCGCGCTGCGGGAGTGCAGGGTGCAGGCGGAGCGGGTCGCGGACGTGACGGCGGTGGCGTACGCGGAACACCGCACCGGCTGTCTGGCCCTGGTCACGGATGACATGGCGCGCGCAGAAAAGCTGCTGCGTTCGGCGCTCGACCGCTATCAGGAGATCGGCGAGCTGAACAGCAACGTGCTGATGGGCCAGGTGGAGCTGGCGATGACGCGGGCCTTCCAGGGGGACCTGGCGGAGGCGGTGCGGCTGTGCGAGGACGTGCGCCGGGTGTGCGAGGACCACGGGGAGCGCTGGGCACGGTCGTACGCGCTGTTCGTGCTGGCCTACGCGGCCTGGCGGGACGGGGATCCGGCCGGCGCGCGGGAGCTGCTCGCGGAGTGTCTGGGCAACGCGCACGCCTTCCACGATCTGCTCGGCTCGGTGCTGACGCTGGAGCTGCTGGCCCTGGTGACGGCGACCGAGGGCGACCCGGCCGAGGCGGCGGTCCTGCAGGGCGCCGCGGGCCGGATGTGGCCGTCGGTGGGGCTGCCGCTGTTCGGCTCGGCCTACTTCAACGCCCCGCACGAGCTGTGCGAGGCAACGGCCCGGCAGGCGCTCGGCGACGAGCGGTACGAGGAGTGCGTGCGCGAGGGAGCGCGGCTGGACGGGGACGCGACCGTGGCGCGGGCGCTGGGGGGCGGCGGTGTACGGCCGCTGGAGGCTCCCCCAAGCTCTTCGAGCAGGGGGGTCCCCCAGCCCGCGCCGCGCGGACCGGTGTCGCACGCCCTCGGTGACGACGGGAAACGCGAACCCGCCGCCTCGCCCACCCGGAAGGGTGGGGAGACGGCGGGCTGAGGTGCTGCGCCGGGGCTGGGATCAGCGGGCGTAGTACTCGACGACGAGCTGCTCGTCGCAGATCACCGGGATCTCCTTGCGGTTCGGCTCGCGGTCCAGGCGGAACGCCAGGGCCTTGAGGTTCACCTGCAGGTAGCGCGGGGTCTCACCGTCGGGGGCGAAGCCACCCTCACGGGCGATCTGGAAGAGCGTCTTGTCCTTGGAGCGGTCGCGGACCTGCACGACGTCGTCCGGACGGACACGGAAGGACGGCTTGTCGACCTTCTGGCCGTTGACCTGGATGTGGCCGTGGACGACCATCTGGCGGGCCTGGTAGATCGTGCGGGCGATGCCCGAACGCAGGACCAGCGCGTCGAGACGACGCTCCAGCTCGACGATCAGGGCCTCACCGGTCTTGCCCTGGACCTTGGACGCACGCTCGTAGGCGCGGACCAGCTGGCGCTCGGAGATGTCGTACTGAGCGCGCAGGCGCTGCTTCTCGAGCAGACGGACCTTGTAGTCCGAGTTCTGCTTGCGGCCGCGGCCGTGCTCACCCGGCGGGTAGGGGCGGGCCTCGAAGTACTTGACGGCCTTCGGGGTCAGCGCGATGCCGAGGGCACGCGACTTCTTGACCTTGGGGCGGGACTGGTTCGCCACTGTCTTTTGTCTCTTTCCTAGTTTTCGGCTTGTCAGAGTTGAGGGAGGTCGCATCCGCAGCCGGGGAATCCCGCCGGGTCCGCATCGGACCTGCCGGGCAGCCGTTCCCCTGGTCTGGGCACATACGTGCAGCACGCGAGTGGCCCACCGACCTCTCCCGGGGCTCCGGGTGGTGGTGGGCTGCCCGCGACACCGTTCGACGGTGCGCGACGCTCCTGGAGTCAGTCCCGAGGGACTGGGTCTCCGGCTGGCTGTCCCGCTCTGACTGCGCGGGACTCAGCACTTCGAGCGATTCTACAGGGCGCTCAGGACCGCCTGCGACCGAGGTGCTTGCGGGTCCATTCGACGGCGTCCGCGTACCGGGCCTCGGCGCCGTGCCGGGTCGGTGTGTAGTACTCGCGGTCCTTGAGGGCGTCCGGGGCGTACTGCTGCGGGGCGATTCCCTCGGGCAGGTCGTGCGGGTACACGTACCCCTGCGCGTGGCCGAGCTTGGCCGCGCCCTTGTAGTGGCCGTCCCGCAGGTGCGGCGGGACGGGTCCGGCCAGACCCTTGCGGACGTCCTCCATGGCGGCGCCGATAGCGGTGGTCGCGGCGTTGGACTTGGGGGCGAGCGCGAGGGCGATGGTGACGTGGCTGAGGGTGAGGGCGGCCTCGGGGAAGCCGATCATGGCGACGGCCTGGGCGGCGGCCACCGCGATGGGCAGCGCGCCCGGGTCGGCCAGGCCGATGTCCTCGCTGGCGGAGATCATCAGGCGGCGGGCGATGAAGCGGGGGTCCTCGCCGGCCTCGATCATGCGGGCCAGGTAGTGCAGGGCGGCGTCGACGTCGGAGCCGCGGATGGACTTGATCAGGGCGCTGGCGACGTCGTAGTGCTGGTCGCCGTCGCGGTCGTACTTCACCGCGGCTCGGTCGACGGTCTGCTCCAGGGTCTGGAGGCTGATCTCCGTCTCGCCCTGGTCGAGGGCGGCCCCGGCGGCGGCCTCCAGGGCGGTCAGGGCGCGCCGGGCGTCGCCGCCGGCGATGCGCAGGAGGTGGTCCTCGGCGGCCTCGGGGAGGGACACGGCCGCCTTGAGGCCGCGCTCGTCGGTCAGCGCCCGCTTCAGGAGTCCGCGGATGTCGTCGTCGGTGAGGGGTTCGAGGGTGAGGAGGAGAGAGCGGGACAGCAGCGGGGAGATCACCGAGAAGTACGGGTTCTCCGTGGTCGCCGCGATCAGGGTCACCCAGCGGTTCTCGACCGCGGGGAGCAGGGAGTCCTGCTGGGCCTTGCTGAAACGGTGGATCTCGTCCAGGAAGAGGACGGTCTCCTTGCCGAAGCCGCCGGTGGCGCGGCGGGCTCCGTCGATGACCGCGCGGACCTCCTTGACGCCCGCGGTGATCGCGGACAGCTCCACGAACCGCTTGTCGGTGGCCTTGGAGACGACGTAGGCGAGGGTCGTCTTGCCGATGCCGGGCGGGCCCCAGAGGATCACCGAGGACGGTCCGGCCGGGCCGCCGTTGCCCTCGCCGACCAGTCTGCGCAGCGGGGATCCCGGCTTGAGCAGGTGCTGCTGGCCCACCACCTCGTCGAGGGTGCGCGGGCGCATACGGACCGCCAGGGGACTGCCGGCCGGGTCCTTCTCCTGGCGTTCCTCTGCTGCGGCGGTGAACAGGTCGGGTTCCACGCTGAAAACCCTATGTCACCCCACTGACAACCCGGCCGGGGATGTCAGCTGGTCCAGAAGTCCCACCAGCGGGTCAGGATCAGCATGCCGATGATCCCGACGTGCAGGACCGGCACGACCCAGGTGAACTCGCCGAAGAAGGACTTCAGCCAGCGCGGGGCGGGCAGGAAGTCGTTGCGGATGTTGAACGAGGTCACGTACCAGAACATGATGATCGTCGCGACCCAGGCCAGCGAGCACCACAGGCACAGCGCGTTGATCCGGTACAGCGACTGGAACATCAGCCAGGCGCAGAAGCTCACGCCGAAGAGCGTGCCGAAGTTGAAGGTGAGCCAGTACCAGCGCGGGAAACGGGCGCGGGCCAGCAGGCTCACGCCGACGCAGATGACGATGCCGTAGCAGACCAGGCCGAGCATCGGGTTGGGGAAGCCGAAGGCGGCGGCCTGCTTGCTCTCCATGACGCTGCCGCAGGAGACGACCGGGTTGAGGCTGCACCCTGGGGTGAACGTCTTGCCCGCGACCTTGGCTTCCAGCAGCTTGAACTTGTCGATCGTGATGACCCAGGCGGCGAGCAGTCCGGCGGCGCCGGTGATCACCAGCAGCAGGGCGAAGGCGCGGCTGCCGCCCACCGTGCCGGGTGCGTCGACGGCACGCTCGGGTCCGGGCTCCGTGGAGACGTCTTTGACTGTCGTCTTGCTCATCACGCCGATTCCGTCACTTGAGAGTTGGACCATCTTCGGGCACCGGTCATTGTGCCGCACACACCTGGGTGCGCACCGTTCGCTCCGCATAAGGATGTACGTACGACCGGCCCCGCCTGTTCGGTTCCGGACAGCACCACTGCGCAACAACGACAAAGGCGCCGGACGCCCCCGGGAGGCATCCGGCGCCCACGCGCGCGTGTTGTGCGGCTAGCCGAGCCGCGACTGCAGCTCGGCCACGATGTCGTTCACGCCGACCGCCGTCTGCTCGCCGGACTCCATGTCCTTGAGCTGGACGACGCCCTCGGCGAGGTCGCGCTCGCCTGCGACGATCGCGTAGCGGGCCCCGCTGCGGTTGGCGTTCTTCATGGCGCCCTTCAGGCCCTTGCCGCCGTAGGAGAAGTCCGCCGCGACGCCGGCCTTGCGCAGCTCGGTGACCTTCGCGAACAGGACCCGGCGGGCCTCCTCGCCGAGCGGCACCGCGTAGACGCTGGTCGAGGACGGGATGTCCAGCTCCACACCCTCGGCCTCCAGGGCGAGGACCGTGCGGTCGACGCCGAGGGCCCAGCCGACGGACGGCAGCGCGGGGCCACCGATCATCTCGGACAGTCCGTCGTAGCGGCCGCCGCCGCCCACCGCGGACTGGGAGCCCAGGCCGTCGTGCACGAACTCGAAGGTGGTGCGGGTGTAGTAGTCCAGGCCGCGGACCAGCTTCGGGTCGTCCTCGAAGGACACGCCCGCCGCGGAGATCAGCTCGCGGACCTCCTCGTGGTACGTCTTGCACGCGTCGCACAGGTAGTCACGCAGGAGCGGGGCACCGCCCAGCTGCTTCTGGACCGACTCCCGCTTGTCGTCGAGCACGCGCAGCGGGTTGATCTCGGTGCGGCGCTGCGTGTCCTCGTCGAGGTCCAGGCCGCGCAGGAAGTCCTGCAGCGCGGCCCGGTAGACCGGACGGCACTCCTTGTCGCCCAGGCTGTTCAGCAGGATGCGGAAGTTGCTGAGGCCCAGGGAGCGGTACGCCTGGTCGGCGAGGATGATCAGCTCGGCGTCCAGCGCGGGGTCCTCGGCGCCGATCGCCTCGGCGCCGACCTGGGAGAAGTGACGGTAGCGGCCCGCCTGCGGCTGCTCGTAGCGGTAGTACGAGCCCGAGTACCAGAGCTTGACCGGCAGGTTGCCCTGGCGGTGCAGGTTGGACTCAAGCGCGGCGCGCAGCACAGAGGCGGTGCCTTCGGGGCGCAACGCGAGCTTGTCGCCGCCCTTGGTCTCGAAGGCGTACATCTCCTTGGTGACGATGTCGGTCGACTCGCCGACGCCTCGCGCGAACAACTCCACGTTCTCGAAGCCGGGCGTCTCGACGTAGCCGTACCCGGAGTTGCGCAGCGGGGTCGCGATCGCCTCGCGCACCGCGAGGAACTTCGCGGAACGCGGCGGAATCAGGTCGTACGTGCCCTTGGGGGCCTGAAAGGTACTCACGGAAGCTCTCTCGTCACATTCCTCGTCGGGGAGCCTGGGAGGCTCCCTGGCCGGCCGCCACCTGCCGCAGATAGGGGTTGGTGGCGCGCTCCTGGCCGATGGTCGTCTGGGGGCCGTGGCCGGACAGCACCACGGTGGAGTCCTCGAGCGGCAGGCACACGCGGGCCAGCGAGTCGAGCATGTCCTCCATGGAGCCACCCGGCAGATCGGTGCGTCCGATGGAGCCGGCGAACAGCAGATCCCCGGAGAAGAAGACCGGGGGGATGTCCGCGGTCTCGGGCATCTGGAAGGTCACCGACCCCCTGGTATGGCCCGGTGCGTGCGCGACGGAGAACTCCAGCCCGGCGAGCGCGAGCCTGGCGCCGTCGGTCAGCTCCTTGACGTCGTCGGGCTCCCCCACGGTCAGCTCGCCCATCAGCGGCATGCCGATGGACCGGCCGAGCGCCCTCTCGGGGTCGCTCATCATGTACCGGTCCTCGGGGTGGATCCAGGCCGGTACGTCGTGCGCGCCGCACACGGGGACGACCGAGGCCACATGATCGATGTGGCCATGGGTGAGGACGACGGCGACGGGCTTGAGCCGATGCTTCTTCAGCGCTTCCTCGACGCCCTGGGCGGCCTGGTGGCCCGGGTCGATGATCACGCACTCCTCACCGGCGGCGGGGGCGACGAGATAACAGTTCGTCCCCCAGGCCCCGGCGGGGAACCCGGCAATGAGCACGATCGTCCTTCGTTGTGTCGATACGGGAGGGCTTACGGGCCGCGGCCCGTGGCCCAGAGCCTACCGGCGCTGCCGTTTCCTCAGCGAACCCATATACGGTACGGGGCTACACGCAGCTGTCGGCTCACAGGTCGCACGCGTACCGGTCGACACACGACACGCATGAGGAGAGAACCCGGTGGTCAGCCAGGAGCAGCGGCGGCGTCAGCTCGCCCGGGAGAAGTTCTTGCGGCAGCAGCAGCGGCGCACCAGCGCGCGGCGCAAGGCAAATATGCGCAACTCCGTGATCGCGTCGGTGCTGGGCGTGGTCGTGATCGGCAGTGTCGCGCTGTACACGACCGGTGTGCTGAAGAACGACGACGACAAGAAGACCAACGCGAGCGCCGACGTCACGCCGAGCGCCGCGCCGACCAGCAAGGCGCCGGATCCGTGCGAGAAGCCGGCCGCGGGCTCCATCGCGAAGGAGACCTGGAAGAAGGAACCGGCGATGTCGATCGACACGTCGGCGAAGTACACGATGAAGCTCGCGACGACGTGCGGTGACATCGGCATCGCGCTGAAGTCGTCGGCCGCGCCGCACACCGTGAACTCGTTCGACTTCCTGGCGGGCAAGGGCTTCTTCGACCACACCAAGTGCCACCGCCTGACCACGAACGGCATCTACGTGTTGCAGTGCGGCGACCCGACAGGCCTCGGCAGCGGCGGCCCGGGCTACACGATCCCGGACGAGAACCTGAAGGACGCGAGCCTGAAGGGGAACAAGTACCCGGCGGGCACGGTGGCAATGGCCAACACCGGCCAGAAGCACACCGGCGGCAGCCAGTTCTTCCTCGTCTACAAGGACAGCCCGCTGCCGCCCAGCTACACGCCGTTCGGCACGATCGACGCGGCGGGTCTGAAGGTGCTGGACAAGATCGCGGCCGCGGGCGAGAACACGGGTGCCGGTGACGGTGCCCCGAACGCTACGGTCGTGATCAACAAGGCGACGGTCACCAAGTCCTGACGCCGCACCGACGCTCAACACGGCCAACTGCGGAATTTCGGTCGCGCTGGATGCGGACAGGCAACCCGCTGGTCGCCTATGTTGGCCGTGACGAAACTGTGGACGATGCCCGGGGGCGCCGAGGCCCCCGCGGGCATCATGTGGAGGAGGCGCTGTGAGCAGCGACCCGTGGGGCCGCGTCGACGAGACGGGGACCGTGTACGTGCGTACGGCCGACGGCGAGCAGGTCGTCGGTTCCTGGGCGGCCGGCTCCCCTGAGGAGGCGCTTGCCTACTTCGAGCGCAAGTACGAGGGCCTGGTTGTCGAGATCGGCCTCCTCGAGAAGCGAGTGCAGACGACGGACCTGTCGGCGAAGGACGCCCAGACCGCGATCGACCACCTGCGCGAGCAGGTGGACGCGCACCACGCGGTGGGCGACCTGGAGGCGCTGCGGACCCGTCTCGACAAGCTCGTGGCGACGGTCGACGCCCGGCGCGAGGAGCGCAAGGCGCAGCGGGCCAAACAGTCCGACGAGGCCCGCAAGGCCAAGGAGGACCTGGTCGCCGAGGCCGAGCAGCTGGCGCAGTCCGACCAGTGGCGCGCCGCCGGTGAGCGGCTGCGGGCGCTGGTGGACACCTGGAAGGGGCTGCCGCGGCTGGACCGCAAGTCCGACGACGAGCTGTGGCACCGCTTCTCGCACGCCCGGTCGGCGTTCTCCAAGCGTCGCAAGGGCCACTTCGCGCAGCTGGACGCGCAGCGCGAGGAGGCACGCAAGACCAAGGAGCGGCTGGTCGCCGAGGCCGAGTCGCTGTCCGGTTCGACGGACTGGGGTCCGACGGCGGCGCGCTACCGCGAGCTGATGGCGGAGTGGAAGGCCGCGGGCCGCGCCCAGCGCGAGCATGAGGACGACCTGTGGAACCGCTTCCGCGGCGCCCAGGACGTGTTCTTCGCCGCCCGCAGCTCGGTCTTCGCCGAGCGGGACGCCGAGCAGGCGGAGAACCTGAAGCTCAAGGAGGAGCTGGCCGAGGAGGCCGAGAAGATCCTCCCGGTCACGGACCTCAAGGGCGCCCGGGCCGCGTTCCGCTCGATCAACGAGCGCTGGGAGGCCATCGGTCACGTCCCGCGGGACGCGCGGCCGAAGGTCGAGGGCCGGATGCACGCGGTCGAGCGGGCCATCCAGGAAGCCGAGGAGGCCGAGTGGCGCCGGACCAACCCGGAGGCGCGCGCGCGTGCCGAGGGGCTGACCGGTCAGCTGCAGGCCGCCGTGGACAAGTTGAGGGCGCAGATCGAGCAGGCGCGCGCCCAGGGCAACAACGCCAAGGCCGACAAGCTGGAGCGTGAGCTGGAGGGCCGTCAGGCGCTCCTGGACCAGGCTCTGAAGGGCCTGCAGGAGTTCGGCGGCTGATCCACCCCCCGCTTCGTACCGAGAAGGGCCCCGTACGTGACGTACGGGGCCCTTCCTCGTGCGTGGGTGTCCTACGACCGGTTGCGCGCCGAGGTAACGCGGTAGACGTCGTACACGCCCTCCACGCCCCGTACGGCCTTCAGGACGTGGCCGAGGTGCTTCGGGTCGCCCATCTCGAAGGTGAAGCGGGAGGTGGCCACACGGTCGCGGGAGGTCTGGACGGCCGCGGAGAGGATGTTGACGTGCTGGTCGGACAGGACGCGGGTGACGTCCGACAGCAGGCGGGAGCGGTCCAGGGCCTCGACCTGGATGGCGACGAGGAAGACCGAGGACTGGGTGGGCGCCCACTCGACGTCGAGGATGCGCTCCGGCTCACGGGACAGTGACTCCACGTTGACGCAGTCGCTGCGGTGAACCGATACACCGCTACCCCGCGTGACGAAGCCGATGATCGGGTCGCCGGGAACGGGCGTGCAGCAGCGGGCCAGCTTGACCCACACGTCGTCGACGCCCTTGACCACGACGCCGGGGTCGGTGCTGGAGCGGCGCTTGCGGCCGCGGGTGCGGGTCGGCGGGACGGCCTCGTCGATCTCCTCGGTGGCCGCCTCCTCGCCGCCGAGCGCCTGGACGAGCTTCTGCACGATGTTCTGCGCGGAGACATGGCCCTCGCCGATCGCCGCGTACAGCGCGGAGATGTCGGAGTAGCGCATCTCGTGCGCGAGCGTGACGAGGGAGTCGCCGGTCAGGATGCGCTGGATCGGCAGGTTCTGCTTGCGCATGGCACGGACGATGGCGTCCTTGCCCTGCTCGATCGCCTCGTCGCGGCGCTCCTTGGAGAACCAGGCCCGGATCTTGTTGCGGGCGCGCGGCGACTTGACGAACCCGAGCCAGTCGCGGGACGGACCCGCGCCGGGCGCCTTGGAGGTGAAGACCTCCACCAAGTCGCCGTTGTCCAGGGTGGATTCGAGCGGTACGAGCCTGCCGTTGACCCGCGCTCCTATGGTGCGGTGACCGACCTCGGTGTGGACCGCGTACGCGAAGTCGACCGGGGTGGCGCCGGCCGGCAGCGCGATGACGTCGCCCTTGGGCGTGAAGACGAAGACCTCGTTGCGGGACAGGTCGAAGCGCAGGGACTCCAGGAACTCGCTGGGGTCCTCGGTCTCCTTCTGCCAGTCCAGCAACTGGCGCAGCCACGCCATGTCGTTGATGGCGTCCTTGTCCTTGCCGGACGCCTTGGGCACGTCGGTACGGACCTTGGAGGCGCCGGCGACGGCCTCCTGCTTGTACTTCCAGTGCGCGGCGATGCCGTACTCGGCGCGGCGGTGCATGTCGAAGGTGCGGATCTGCAGTTCGACGGGCTTGCCGTTGGGTCCGATGACCGTCGTGTGCAGCGACTGGTACATGTTGAACTTGGGCATCGCGATGTAGTCCTTGAACCGGCCGGGGACCGGATTCCATCGCGCGTGCACGGTGCCGAGTGCGGCGTAGCAGTCCCTGACCGTGTCGACCAGGACACGGATTCCCACCAGGTCGTAGATCTCCGCGAAGTCGCGGCCGCGGACGATCATCTTCTGGTAGACGCTGTAGTAGTGCTTCGGGCGTCCGGTGACGGTCGCCTTGATGCGAGCGGCGCGCAGGTCGGCCTGGACCTCGTCGGTCACTATGGCGAGGTACTCGTCCCGCTTGGGCGCCCGCTCGGCGACGAGCCGCACGATCTCGTCGTACATCTTGGGGTAGAGGATCGCGAACGCGAGGTCCTCCAGCTCCCACTTGATGGTGTTCATGCCCAGGCGGTGGGCGAGCGGCGCGTAGATCTCCAGCGTCTCGCGCGCCTTCTTCTCCTGCTTCTCGCGCTTGAGGTAGCGCATGGTGCGCATGTTGTGCAGGCGGTCGGCGAGCTTGATCACCAGGACCCGGGGGTCCTTGGCCATCGCCACGACCATCTTGCGCACGGTCTCGGCCTGCGCGGCCTCGCCGAACTTGACCTTGTCCAGCTTGGTGACGCCGTCCACCAGGAGGGCGACGACGTCGCCGAAGTCGCGGCGCAGGTCGTCCAGGCCGTACTCGGTGTCCTCGACGGTGTCGTGCAGCAGGCCCGCCATGAGGGTGGCCGGGTCCATGCCCAGCTCGGCGAGGATGGTGGTGACGGCGAGCGGATGCGTGATGTACGGGTCGCCGCTCTTGCGCTTCTGCCCCCGGTGCCAGCGCTCGGCGACCTGGTAGGCACGCTCGATCTGCCGGAGCGTCGAGTTCTCGATCTTCGGGTCGTTGCTGCGCACTATCCGCAGCAGCGGCTCCAGCACGGGGTTGTACGGGTTCGCGCGCTGGACGCCGAGGCGGGCGAGGCGGGCACGGACGCGGTTGGAGGAGCCGGTGCGGGCGGGCTGGCCGGTGGCGGGGCGCGCGGGCGGGGCCGGTTTGGGGCGGGCCACTTCGGCAGCCTTCTCCACGGGTGCGGGCGCGTGCTCGACCGCCCCGCGGGTGTCGTTCTTCGCGTGCGACACGTTCGGCGCGGGCTTGGCCGCGGGTGCCGAGGCGGGCTCGGGCTTGGCGGCGGTCAGTGGCTGGGCCTCGTCTGGCAAGAGGACTCCTCGTGCGCGATCCGGGTCCCCCGGTCAGGCTCCGGAGACCCCATGGTAGCGATCCTGCGCCCAGTCATCGCCTTCAGGCGGATGTGAGGACCGTCTACCCCTGAAACACGAGGGACGGCCGTGGGATTCCGGGAAGTGGCTTCGAGGTGTTTTCCCGGCCTGCGGCGCGGGTCCCGCACCGGAACGGCGACGGCCGCCCCGGTGGTGCCGGAGCGGCCGTGGAGCACAGGTGCTCGGTTACGTCAGACCTGTCAGATCTGGAGCAGCGCCGCCAGCGGTGCCCCGTTCAGCGCCGGCTCCAGACGGGCGCGACCGTCCAGGAAGCCCAGCTCCATGAGCACCGCGAGGCCGCAGACCTCGGCGCCCGCCCGGTGGATGAGCTGGATCGCGGCTTCGGCGGTGCCGCCCGTGGCGAGGACGTCGTCCACGATCAGCACACGGTCACCGGAGGACAGGTCCTCCGCGTGCACCTCGATCTGCGCCGAGCCGTACTCCAGGTCGTACGCCTGACGCAGGGTCGCCCCGGGGAGCTTGCCCGCCTTGCGTACGGGGATGAAGCCGAGGCCCGCGCGGACCGCGACCGGGGCACCCAGGATGAAGCCCCGCGCCTCCAGGCCGACGACCTTGGTCGCGCCGGTGCCGGCGGCGATCTCGGCCAGCGCGTCCGTGAGGGCCGTGAAGGCGGCCGGGTCCGCCAGGAGCGGCGTGATGTCCTTGAACATCACGCCCGGCTCCGGGTAGTCCGCGACGTCACGGATGCGGCTGAGCAGCAGCGTCGTGATCTCTGCGAGCTCGGTCACCGGCGCTTCCCGGAGGGTCGGCCGCGGCCCCGGCTGCGGGACGACGGCTGGTTGCGCGGACCCACCACGGCGGGGGCGGCGTCCTCGGGCTCGTCACCGGCGGCGGACCGCGCGTCCGCGAAGTCCTCCTCGGCGGCGGCCTGGGCGCGCTTGGCCAGGACCCGCTTCCGGAGCGCCTGCATCGCCGGCTCGCGTTCCTTGAGGTCGGCGACGAGCGGCGTGGCGATGAAGATCGAGGAGTACGCACCGGCCGCGAGGCCGACGAACAGCGACAGCGAGATGTCGTTCAGCGTGCCGGCCCCGAGGAAACCGCCACCGATGAACAGCAGACCCGCCACCGGCAGCAGCGCGACCACGGTGGTGTTGATGGAGCGGACCAGCGTGCCGTTGATCGACCGGTTGGCGATGTCGCTGTACGTCCAGCGGGTCTGCTTGGTGATGTCCTTCGTCTGCTCCTTGAGGCTGTCGAAGACGACGACCGTGTCGTAGAGCGAGTAACCGAGGATCGTCAGCAGACCGATGACGGTACCGGGCGTGACCTCGAAGCCGACCAGCGCGTAGATACCGGTCGTGATGGTGATGTCGTGGATCAACGCGACGAGGGCCGCGACGGCCATGCGCCACTCGAAGGCGATCGCCAGGTAGATCACCACGAGCACCATGAAGATCGCCAGGCCCTCCCAGGCCTTGTTGGCGATCTGCTCGCCCCAGCTCGGGCCGACCAGGTCGGCGGCGAGCTTCTCCGGGTCGAGGTTCAGGTCCTTGGCCAGCGTCTGCTTGATCTGGTCCGACTTGCCGGTGTCGATACCGGCGATCTGGATGCGCAGGCTGCCGTTGCCGAGCTTCTGGACGACCGCGTCATGGCCGGAGGCGGACTTCGCGTACTCCTCCGCCTTCGCGACCGACGTGCTCATCTTCGTCGGCGTGGTGAAGACCGCTCCGCCCTGGAACTCGATGCCCATGTTCAGGCCGCGCACCGCCAGGCCGAGGATGGCCGTGATGGTGATCAGGATGGAGATGCCGTACCAGATCTTGCGCTTGCCGACGAAGTCGTAGCTGATCTCGCCGCGGTGCAGTCGAGCGCCGAGGTTGCCGAGTTTCGACATCGCTCACGCCTCCTTCGGGTCGACAGGGCCGGCGGCGGGACCGGCGGGACGGCGGGTGCGGCGCAGCGGCGGCTTGGCACCCAGGCTCTTCGGGTCGAGGCCGGACCACTTGTGGCCGTTGGCGAAGAACTTGCGGCGGGCGAGCAGAGTCATCAGCGGCTTGGTGAAGAAGAAGACGACGACCACGTCGAGCACGGTGGTCAGGCCGAGCGTGAACGCGAAGCCCTGCACCTTGCCGACGGTCACGATGAACAGCACCGCGGCGGCGAGGAACGACACGAAGTCGGAGACGAGGATCGTGCGCCGGGCGCGCGGCCAGGCCCGCTCGACGGCGGGCCGCAGCGTGCGGCCCTCGCGGATCTCGTCCCGGATGCGCTCGAAGTACACGATGAACGAGTCCGCGGTGATACCGATGGCGACGATGGCACCGCAGACGGCCGGCAGGTTCAGCGCGAAGTGGATGGCCGGGCCGAGGAGCGCCATGATCACGTAGGTCAGGATCCCGGAGACCAGCAGGGAGGCCATGGCCACGATCGACAGACCGCGGTAGTAGGCGATCAGGTAGATCACGACCAGCGCGAGACCGATCGCGCCGGCGAGCAGACCGGCGTGCAGCTGGTCACCGCCGAGTGCGGCGGTCACCGTGGTGACGGTCTCCTCCTGGAACGACAGCGGGAGCGCACCGTAGGACAGCATGTTGGCGAGGCTCTGCGCCTCCTGCTGCGTGAAACTGCCGGAGATCTCCGCCTGGCCACCCGAGATGGCCGTCTGCACGAACGGGCTGGAGACGACCTGACCGTCCAGGACGATGCCGAACTCGTTCTGCGGGGGCTGGTTCTTGGCCAGCTCGCCGGTGATGTCCGCGAACTTCTTCGACCCGCTGGAGGTGAAGGTCATCTGGACCTGCCAGCCGGCGGCACCCTGGGTGTCGAAGACCGCCGCGGCCTTCTTGACCTCGGTGCCGTCCACGGCGGCCGGGCCGAGCAGGTACTTGTACCAGACCTTCTTGTTCTCACCGCAGGCCACGGTGGCCTCGCCGGGCTTGGCGTTCGTGCCGGCCTTGGCGCGCTCGGCGGGCTTGGAGCAGTCCAGCGCGGCGTACTGCGCCTGGAGCTTGGTGGTGTCGACGGTGCCGCCGGAGGACGACGCGGACGGGCTCGGCGAGGACGTGGCGCTCGGGGAGCCGGAGGACGACGGCGTGGCGTCGGCCTTCAGGGCGTCGGTGACCGCGCGCCCCTGCGAGGTGGCGGTGGCCGTCGGCGTCGGGGACCCGGAGGAGGACGAGGACGCCTTCTCCTTGGAGGAGGCGCTGCTCGACGGGCTCGGCGAGCTGCTGCTGCTGGGGGACGCGCTCGGCGAGGGGCTCGCGGCGGAGCCCGTGGGACCGCTGGCGAGCACCGGGCGGAAGTACAGCTTGGCGGTGGTGCCGACCTGCTGCTGGGCCTCCTTGGAGTTGGTGCCCTTGGGGATGTTCACGATGATGTGGTCGTTCCCCTGGGTCTGCACCTCCGCCTCGGAGACGCCCAGGCCGTTGACACGGCGGTTCATGATGTCGACCGCGGTGTTCATGTTGGCCGTGTTGATCGCGGACCCCTGGTCGGCCTTCGCCTTGAGCGTGATGCTCGTACCACCGGCGAGGTCGATGCCGAGACGCGGAGTCTTGTGCCCGGAGGCGAACATCCCTCCGGTCAGCGCCACGATGGCGATCAGGATGAGGGCCAGCGAGCGCCCTGGCTTGCTCTGGGCGCTCGCGCTCCGGCCCTTCTTAGGTGCTGCCACCTTCTCGTACTCCCTCTCGGGCCGCCCCGCGCACGGTCGGCGCGGTCGGCCATGACATGGTGTCGGGCTCCCGTGCGGAAAACAGACGCGCCCGGGGTGCGTGGGGTGCGGTCACCCCGCGCCCCGCACCCCGGACGTGACTACTTCGCGTCGGTGTCGCCGTCGGTCTTCTTCGGCTCTTCGTCCGCCTCGGCCTCGGGGGCCTCGGGGGCCTCGTCGGCCTTGTCCTCGGCGGCGTCCTTCTTACCAAGGTCGACGGCCTTGTCGTCGGAGGCGGCGGCAGCGGCGTCGGCAGACTCGTCGGTCTCGGTGAGGGAGGAGGCGTCGTCCGGGACGATGTCGGCGTCGGACTTCAGGTCGTGCTCGATGCCGTGGACGATGCGGTTGTACTCGTCGTCCGAGAGGACGGCGCCGATCGCGTTCTTGGCGAAGAGGAGGTCGACGCCCGGCCCGGCGTCGAGGAGGACGGTGTCCTCGTTGACCTCCTTGACCGTCGCGTACATCCCCCCGATGGTGCGGACACCGGAGCCGGGCTGCATCTCGTTCCGCATGTTGGCGGCCTGCTGCTGCTTCTTCTTGGCCGAGCGCGTCATCAGGAACATGGCCGCGATGAGCACGATGAAGGGGAGAAGGGTAAAGGCATTCACGGGACGGAATTTCCTTCGCGCGACCGCGCGGTGAGCGGCCTGATGGATGGGGGTTGGTCGGCGCCGCCCACAAAGGCGGCATCGGCGGAGTCTAAGCGAGTCCGCGTGCATGGAACAACGCTCAGCATGGCACCTGGGTTCCTGCCCCCGCCATTGCCCTCGCCGTCACGGCGCCGTCACGCCCCGAACAGGTCCTGTTGTCCGCTTCCCCCGGCTGACGAGCGGGGCGGGGTCATTCCGAGGTGCGTCCACGCCGCGGGAGTGGCGACCCGGCCCCGTGGGGTGCGGGCCAGCAGACCCTCCCTGACCAGGAACGGTTCGGCGACCTCCTCGACGGTCTCCCGCTCCTCCCCCACCGCGACGGCGAGCGTCGACAGGCCCACCGGACCGCCGCCGAACAGCTTCAGCAGCGCCTCCAGGACGGCCCGGTCAAGGCGGTCCAGGCCGCGCGCGTCGACCTCGTAGACGGCGAGGGCGGCCGCGGCGATCTCGCGGGTGATCACGCCGTCGGCCTTGACCTGCGCGTAGTCGCGCACGCGGCGCAGCAGGCGGTTGGCGATACGGGGCGTGCCGCGGGAACGGCCGGCGATCTCGGCTGCGCCGTCCGGCTCGATCTCGACGTCGAGCAGGTGCGCCGAGCGGTGCACGACGCGCTCCAGCTCGCCGGGCTCGTAGAACTCCATGTGCGCGGTGAAGCCGAAGCGGTCGCGCAGCGGGGGCGGCAGCAGGCCCGCGCGCGTGGTGGCGCCGACCAGCGTGAACGGGGGCAGCTCCAGGGGGATGGCGGTGGCCCCGGGGCCCTTGCCGACGATGACGTCGACGCGGAAGTCCTCCATGGCCATGTACAGCATCTCCTCGGCGGGCCGGGACATGCGGTGGATCTCGTCCAGGAAGAGGACCTCGCCCTCCTGGAGGGAGGAGAGGATCGCGGCGAGGTCGCCGGCGTGCTGGATGGCGGGGCCCGAGGTGATGCGGATGGGGGCGCCCATCTCGGCCGCGATGATCATCGACAGGGTGGTCTTGCCCAGGCCGGGCGCGCCGGAGAGCAGCACGTGGTCGGCGGTCGCCCCGCGCGCGCGTGCGGCGCGCAGGACCAGGTCGAGCTGTTCGCGCACCCTCTCCTGGCCGATGAACTCGCCGAGGTCCTTGGGGCGCAGGGCGGCCTCGACGGCCTGGTCCTCCCGGTCGGCGACAGAGCCCACCAGCCGCTCGGGGGCGGCGTCGGCGTCGGTCGTGTCGTCCCAGTTCACTGCGGTTCTCCTCGTGATGGCGCGCCGAGTCGGTCAGGTCGGCCGGGGGTCCGGGGGCGGTCCCCGGGAGAGCACAGCAGGTGATGTGCCTCGGGGTCCGGTGGGTCAGCGGGCGCGGTTCAGGGTCTGCAGGGCGGCCTTCAGCAGCTGGCCCACCTGGGGGGTGCCGCCCGCCGCCTCCGCCTGGGGTGCCACGGCGGTCACGGCTTCCTCGGCCTCGCGGGTGGCGTAGCCGAGGCCGATGAGGGCCGCGTGCAGCTGGTCGCGCCAGCCCTGGGTGACCGGGGCGCCGACCGCGGGGGCGCCGGTGGGGGCGCCGAGCCGGTCCTTCAGCTCGAGCAGCAGCTTCTGCGCGCCCTTCTTGCCGATACCGGGGACGGCGGTGAGGGCTTTCTCGTCAGCGGTGGCGACGGCGCGGCGCAGTGCGTCCGGCGTGTGCACGGCGAGCATCGCCTGGGCGAGGCGCGGTCCCACCCCGCTCGCGGTCTGCAGCAGTTCGAAGACCTGGCGCTCGTCGTCGTCCGCGAAGCCGTACAGGGTCAGCGAGTCCTCGCGCACGACCAGGGAGGTGGCGAGCTTGGTCTGCCGGCCCATGCGCAGGCCGGAGAGCGTGTTCGGGGTGCACTGGACGGCGATGCCGATGCCGCCCACCTCGACCACCGCGGAGTCGGGGGCGAGGGCGGCGACCGGGCCGCTCACGAACGCGATCATGCCGTACGGCCTTTCGTTGCGTGGAGTGTGTGCCGGGCGACGGCCTGCTGGAGCCGGTTCTGGGCGGGGGCGCGCCAGATGTGGCAGATGGCGAGGGCGAGGGCGTCGGCGGCGTCGGCCGGCTTGGGCGGGGCGCTGAGCCGCAGCAGGCGGGTGACCATGGCTCCGACCTGGGCCTTGTCGGCGCGGCCGCTGCCGGTGACGGCGGCCTTGACCTCGCTGGGGGTGTGCAGGGCGACGGGGATGCCACGCCGGGCGGCGCACAGCATGGCGACGGCGCTGGCCTGGGCGGTGCCCATCACCGTGCGCACGTTGTGCTGGCTGAAGACGCGCTCGACGGCGACGAACTCGGGCCGGTGCTCGTCCAGCCACTCCTCGATGCCCTGCTCGACGGCGAGCAGTCTGAGGCTCAGGTCGGCGTCCACGGGTGTCCGTACGACCCCGACGCCGAGCATGGTGAGCGGCCGGCCCGCGACCCCCTCGACCACGCCGACACCGCATCGCGTCAGTCCGGGGTCCACCCCCAACACGCGCACGCGCCCCTCCCTTCGACGGCCTGTTCGTGCAGGCTATCGGGTGCCACCGACAACGCCCCGCACCAAGGCCCGGCACGGCGACGGGCCGACGGGTTGTCCCGTCGGCCCGTGAGAACCCGCGAAGCCCGCGGCGGCGTTACGCGTCGACCTTCTCCATGATCTCGTCGCTGACGTCGAAGTTGGCGAAGACGTTCTGCACGTCGTCGCTGTCCTCGAGCGCGTCGATCAGCTTGAAGATCTTCTTGGCGCCTTCCTCGTCCAGTTCGACCTGGACGGACGGCACGAAGCTGGACTCGGCGGAGTCGTAGTCGATCCCGGCCTCCTGGAGGGCGGTGCGGACCGCGACCAGGTCGGTGGCCTCGCTGATGACCTCGAAGGTCTCACCGAGGTCGTTGACCTCCTCGGCACCCGCGTCCAGGACGGCACCCAGGACGTCGTCCTCGGTCAGCTCGCCCTTGGGGACGATGATGACGCCCTTGCGGCTGAACATGTACGACACCGAACCCGGGTCGGCCATGTTGCCGCCGTTGCGGGTCATGGCGACACGCACGTCGGAGGCGGCGCGGTTGCGGTTGTCGGTGAGGCACTCGATGAGCACCGCGACACCGTTGGGGCCGTAGCCCTCGTACATGATCGTCTCGTAGTCGGCGCCGCCGGCCTCGAGACCACCGCCGCGCTTGATCGCGGAGTCGATGTTCTTGTTCGGGACCGACTGCTTCTTGGCCTTCTGGACCGCGTCGTAGAGGGTCGGGTTTCCCTCGAGGTCGACGCCGCCCATGCGCGCCGCGACCTCGATGTTCTTGATCAGCTTCGCGAAGAGCTTGCCGCGCTTGGCGTCGATCACGGCCTTCTTGTGCTTCGTCGTGGCCCATTTAGAGTGGCCGGACATCTGCCTGTCTCCTTCGCGTAACCCGTCTCTGTATGAACGCCAGAGATCCTACAAGGACTCCGGTGTCCGGTTGGCGCGCACCATGTCGACGAACAGGGAGTGCACGCGGTGATCGCCGGTCAGTTCCGGGTGGAACGACGTGGCGAGCGCGTTGCCCTGGCGGACCGCGACGATGTGGCCGTCGTGCTCGGCGAGCACCTCGGCCTCGGCCCCCACGGACTCGACCCAGGGGGCGCGGATGAAGACGCCCTCTACAGGATCGCCCTCGACTCCCTTGACGTCGACCGCCGCCTCGAAGGACTCGTTCTGCCGTCCGAAGGCGTTACGGCGCACGATCATGTCGATGCCGCCGATGGTCTCCTGGCCCGAGCGCGGGTCGAGGATCTTGTCCGCGAGCATGATCATGCCGGCGCAGGTGCCGTAGACGGGCATGCCGTCGCGTACGCGCGCGCGGAGGGGCTCCATCACTCCGAAGAGGACGGCCAGCTTGGAGATGGTGGTGGACTCGCCGCCGGGCAGGACGAGACCGTCGACCTCGGCGAGTTCCTCGGGGCGCCGCACCGGCCTGGCCACGGCGTCGGCCGCGGCCAGGGCGATGAGGTGCTCCCGTACGTCGCCCTGGAGGGCCAGGACGCCTATGACGGGGGTGTTCATGTGTTCCGGTGCCTTACCAGCCGCGGTTCGCGTAGCGCTCGGTCTCGGGGAGGGTGTCGCAGTTGATGCCGACCATGGCCTCGCCCAGGTTGCGGGAGGCGTCCGCGATGATCTTCGGGTCGTCGTAGAAGGTGGTGGCCTTCACGATGGCGGCGGCGCGCTTGGCCGGGTCGCCGGACTTGAAGATGCCGGAGCCCACGAACACACCCTCGGCGCCGAGCTGGCGCATCAGGGCGGCGTCGGCCGGGGTGGCGACCCCACCGGCGGAGAAGAGGACCACCGGGAGCTTGCCCAGCTCGGCGACCTCCTTGACCAGCTCGTAAGGGGCGCGCAGCTCCTTGGCGGCGGCGTACAGCTCGTGGTTGTCGTAGCCGCGCAGGCGGGCGATCTCGTTCTTGATCTGGCGCAGGTGGCGGACGGCCTCGACGACGTTGCCGGTGCCGGCCTCGCCCTTGGAGCGGATCATCGCGGCGCCCTCGGCGATGCGGCGCAGGGCCTCGCCCAGGTTGGTGGCACCACAGACGAAGGGGGTGGTGAAGGCCCACTTGTCGGAGTGGTTGACCTCGTCGGCCGGGGTGAGGACCTCGGACTCGTCGATGTAGTCGACGCCGAGGGACTGCAGCACCTGGGCCTCGACGAAGTGGCCGATGCGGGACTTCGCCATGACCGGGATGGAGACGGCGTTGATGATGCCCTCGATCATGTCCGGGTCGGACATGCGGGCCACGCCGCCGTCCTTGCGGATGTCGGCCGGGACCCGCTCCAGGGCCATGACCGCGACGGCGCCCGCGTCCTCGGCGATCTTCGCCTGCTCCGGCGTGACGACGTCCATGATCACGCCGCCCTTGAGCTGCTCAGCCATACCGCGCTTCACGCGGGCGGTGCCGGTCTCGGGAGCCTGGTTGTCGGTGGTGGACACGGGTGACCTCACTGAAGTGAAAGAGGGTTTTCTGCTCCAGAGAGGAAACGTGAGTGGACCAGGCCACAGCAAGGGCCAATGGCAACCCGGTGGATCCTTTTGGCCCGCCGAGGGTTCAGGAGGCCCGCTCCACCAGGGCCGCGGGAGGCTCGTCGTCCATCTCGAAGGCCAGCGGGAAGGGAGCGTGGCCGGCCAGTCGGAACCAGCGCACCTTGCGGTGCTCCCGGAGCCTGCGGGCGGCCCCCACGGCGTCGTTGTGGAAGCGGCGGGCCATGGGGACCCGGCGTACCGCCTCGGCCAGCTCACAGGCCGCCGCCTCGCCGCCCGGGGCCTCCCGTACGGCCTCGACCTGCTGCGGATCCTCGAACACCGCGCGCAGCGCCTGGCTCAGCTCGCTCTCCGCCACCTCCCGCTGCTCCTCCTCGGCCTGCCGGGCGGCGTGCGCGGCCTCGTAGAGCACGATCGAGGCGGCCGGGTCCAGCACGCCCGAGGTCGCCAGTTCCTGCGTCACAGAGGCCCGCCGCAGCAGCTGCGCGTCCAGCGCGGCCCGCGCGGCGTCCATCCGCACGTGCAGCCGGTCCAGCCGTCCGGCCGTCCAGCTCAGGTACAGGCCGATGGCGACGAGCGCGACGAGGATCCAGATGAGGGTTGCGGTCACGGGCGAAGGTTAGTCGTCTCTGGAGGCCGGCCGGAGGCGGACCCTCGCCTCAGTCCCGCGCCAGCCCGAACCGTGCCCGCAGTCCCGTCCGCTCGTCCGTGGCCACCGCCGACGTACCGGTGGTGACCGTCTCGTACACCGACAGGATGTCCGCGCCGACGGTGGACCAGTCGAAGCGGCGGACGTGGGCGCTGCCCCGCTCGCGCAGTTCGGCCCGGCGGTCCGGGTCCGCCAGCAGGCGTACGGCCGCCTCGGCCAGGGCGTCCGCGTCCTCGTTGGCGAAGACCTCGCCGGCCGCGCCCTGGTCGAGGACCTGGACGAAGGCGTCCAGGTCGGAGGCGAGGACGGGGGCGCCCGCCGACATGGCTTCGACGAGGATGATGCCGAAGCTCTCGCCGCCGGTGTTGGGCGCGACGTACAGGTCGACGCTGCGCAGGAAGCGCGCCTTGTCCTCGTCGCTGATCATGCCGAGGAACTCGACGCGGGAGCGCAGCTCCTCGGGCAGGTCCTCGACGGCGGCCTCCTCGTCGCCGCGGCCCGCGACCAGCAGCCGCGTCTGCGGACGCGCGGCGAGGATCTTCGGGAGGGCAGCCATCAGGACCGGCAGGCCCTTGCGGGGCTCGTCGATCCGGCCGATGAAGCCGAGCGTGTCGCCCTGCCACTCGGGGTTCGGCTCGGCCTTGGCGAAGAAGTCGACGTCGACGCCGTTGGGGATGACCACCGCGTCGCCGCCCAGGTGCTCGACCAGGGTGCGGCGGGCGTACTCGCTGACCGCGATGCGCGCGCTGATCTTCTCCAGCGCGGCCTGCAGGATCGCGTACGCGGCGATCATGGCGCGCGAGCGGGGGTTGGAGGTGTGGAAGGTGGCCACGATGGGGCCCTGGGCCGCCCAGCAGGTCAGCAGGCCGAGCGACGGGGAGGTCGGCTCGTGGATGTGCACCACGTCGAACGCGCCGTCGTGCAGCCAGCGCCGCACGCGCGCGGCCGACAGGAAGCCGAAGTTCAGGCGGGCCACCGAGCCGTTGTACGGCACCGGGACCGCGCGGCCGGCCGAGACGACGTACGGCGGCAGCGGGGTGTCGTCGTCGGCCGGGGCGAGGACGGAGACCTCGTGGCCGAGGCGGATGAAGTACTCGGCGAGGTCGCGGATGTGGAACTGGACGCCACCGGGCACGTCCCAGGAGTACGGGCAGACGATCCCGATTCTCACGAGGGTCCCTTCGCGGGGTCGAGGTCGGCGAGCCACAGGCGCTGGAGCATGTGCCAGTCCTCCGGGTGGTCGGCGATCCCCTTGGCGAAGACGTCGGCCAGTGCCTGTGTCATGACAGACGTCTTCTCGGCCCGGGTACCTGACTCGGGTACCTCGATCGGGGGATGCACCTGGCCCTTCATGACGGGCGAGGCGTCGTACCAGAGTGTGACGGGCATCAGCAGCGCGCCCGTCTGCTGGGCGAGCAGGGCCGGGCCCGCGGGCATCCGGGTCCGCTCGCCGAAGAAGTCGACCTCGACGCCGGACGCGGACAGGTCACGGTCGGCGACCAGGCAGACCAGGCCGCCGTCACGCAGCCGCCGGGCCAGGGTGCCGAAGGCGGTGCCGCCGCTGTGCGGCAGGACCTCCATGCCAAGGCCCTCGCGGTACGCGACGAAGCGGTCGTAGAGCGTCTCGGGCTTCAGCCGCTCGGCGACCGTGGTGAACGGCGTCTCCAGCTTGGTGGTGACCCAGGCGCCGGCCAGGTCCCAGTTGGCCATGTGCGGCAGCGCGAGGATCAGGCCCCGGGGGGAGGCGATCCCGTCGGTCAGGAGGTGCACGTCCGTGCACTCGAAGCCCGTCCTCACGCGCTCGGCGCTCCAGGCGGGCAGCCGGAAGGACTCCATCCAGTAGCGCAGGTACGAGCGCATGCCCGCGCGGGAGAGTTCGGCGAGGCGCTCGGGGCCGGCGTCGGGCACCACGCGCGCGTAGTTCGCCTCCAGCCGCAGGACGCCCTTGCCACGCTGCTTCCAGGCGAGATCGGCGATGGACCGGCCGAGGCGGACCGCAACGGGTTCCGGAAGCTTCTTGACGGTGCTCCAGCCGAGGCCGTACAGCCCGTCGGTGAGCCGGTCGGCGGTGCTCACTTCGCCGCTTCCCTCCCCTGGGACACGTCCTGCTGCGCCGCGGCCTCCGCCTCGGCGGACTCGCGGCGGACGGTGACGACCCGCTGGACGAGGGTGACGAGGCTGCCCACGGCGACGATCCACAGGGCGATCGGGAGGAGGATCTGGATGCCCGGGACGCCGAACTTGTGGAGGCCGGCCAGACCGGCCGCCACCAGCGAGATCACCAGCCGCTCGGCGCGCTCGACGAGGCCGTTGACGGCGACCGGCAGTCCGATCGACTCGCCGCGCGCCTTGGTGTACGACACCACCTGGCCGCTGGCCAGGCAGAAGATCGAGACGGCGCACAGGGCGTTGTTGTCGCCGTTGCCCGCGTACCACAGGGCGAAGCCGCCGAAGATCGCGCCGTCGGCCACCCGGTCGAGCGTGGAGTCCAGGAAGGCGCCCCAGCGGCTGGAGCGGCCCAGCTGGCGGGCCATGTTGCCGTCGACCAGGTCGGAGAAGACGAACAGGGTGATCACGATCGTGCCCCAGAAGAACTCGCCCCGGGGGAAGAAGACCAGCGCGCCGGCGACCACACCGGCCGTGCCGATGAGCGTGACCGCGTCGGGGCTGACGCCGCGGCGGATCAGAAACGCGGCGAACGGTGTGAGGACACGCGTGAAGAATGCACGCGCGTACTTGTTCAGCATGGCCTTCCCGACGGTCGTGGCGCCGCGGCCCTGGTGGCCACCGGCTGGCCCATCGTAGTCACGCGTGCGCGTACGTGACGGGCGGGCACCCGCAGTCGTGCCGCGAGCCGGGTGCACACCCGCACGCGCGGGGGGCGCGCGGCGGGATCGACGTCCGTCGTATGGACGCAGCATGACGGGAGTGGAAAGCTCGAAGGACCGCGGGCGTCGCAGGAGCCGCCAGTGCACGCGGTGCCGCGTGTCCGCGCCCACAGTGACCTCACCGTCCACGGGAGGCAGGATCATGGGCGACAAGGCGCAAACACACCCCGGGGCCGCCGGCAGGGCAGTGGCGGCCGACCACCCCGCGTCCGTACGGAATGTGGTGCTGGTCGGCCACTCCGGTTCGGGCAAGACGACTCTGGTGGAGGCCCTCGCGCTGACCGCGGGGGCTGTCAACCGGGCGGGCCGCGTGGAGGACGGCGGCACCGTCTCCGACTACGACGAGATCGAGCACCGGCAGCAACGCTCGGTACAGCTCTCCCTGGCCCCGGTCGAGTGGGACGGGTTCAAGATCAACGTCCTCGACACCCCTGGGTACGCCGACTTCGTCGGGGAGCTGAGGGCCGGTCTGCGAGCGGCGGA
The DNA here is from genome assembly GCF_053597295.1 of Streptomyces sp. NPDC001450. Taxonomy (NCBI): domain Bacteria; kingdom Bacillati; phylum Actinomycetota; class Actinomycetes; order Kitasatosporales; family Streptomycetaceae; genus Streptomyces; species Streptomyces sp. NPDC001450. The sequence goes on along the minus strand of NZ_JBSFHY010000017.1, from coordinate 20,383 downwards.
CGCGGCCCTCTTCGTCGTCTCGGCCTCGGACGGCGTGGACGGCTCGACCCGCATGGTGTGGGAGGAGTGCCAGGCCGTCGGCATGCCCCGCGCGATCGTGATCACGCACCTGGAGGCCGCCCGGGCGGACTTCGAGGAGATGACTCGGGTGTGCGCGGAGGCCTTCGGCGCCGACGACCCCGACGCCGTGCTGCCGCTGTATCTGCCGCTGCGCGGGCCGGAGGGCCCTGACGGGCACGCGCCCGTGACCGGGCTGATCGGGCTGCTGTCGCAGAAGCTGTTCGACTACGCGTCCGGGGAGCGCAAGGAGTCCGAGCCCGGCGAGGACCAGCTGCCGGGCATCGAGGAGGCCCGCAACCGGCTCATCGAGGGGATCATCGCCGAGAGCGAGGACGAGACCCTCATGGACCGCTACCTGGGCGGCGAGAAGATCGACGTCAAGACGCTGATCGACGACCTGGAGCGGGCCGTCGCGCGCGGCACCTTCTTCCCGGTCCTGGCGGCCGCCCCCGCCGCCGACGGCGCCCGGCAGGGCCTCGGCACGGTCGAACTGCTGGAGCTGATCACCGGCGGGTTCCCGACCCCGTTCGAGCACCCCATGCCCGGGGTCACCACCATCGACGGCAAGCCGCGCGAGCTGAAGGCCTGCGACCCGAGCGGCCCGCTGGTCGCCGAGGTCGTGAAGACCGCCTCCGACCCGTACGTCGGCCGGATCTCGCTGGTCCGCGTCTTCTCCGGCACCCTGCGCCCCGACGAGACGGTGCACGTCTCCGGGCACGGCCTGGCCGACCGCGGGCACGAGGATCACGACGTGGACGAGCGGATCGGCGCGCTGTCCACGCCCTTCGGCAAGCAGCAGCGCCCGGTGACGCACGCCGTCGCGGGCGACCTGGTGTGCGTGGCCAAGCTCGGCCGCGCCGAGACCGGGGACACGCTCTCGGCCAAGGACGACCCGCTCCTGATGGAGCCCTGGCAGATGCCCGACCCGCTGCTGCCGCTCGCCATCCACGCGCACAGCAAGGCGGACGAGGACAAGCTCTCGCAGGGGTTGAGCCGGCTGGTCGCCGAGGATCCGACGATGCGCCTCGAACAGAACCAGGACACCCACCAGGTGGTCCTGTGGTGCCTGGGCGAGGCCCACTCGGACGTCGCCCTGGAGCGGCTGCGCAGCCGGTACGGCGTCCAGGTCGACGTCGTCCCGCACCGGGTCTCCCTCCGGGAGACGTTCGCGACGAAGGCCGCGGGGCGCGGCCGGCACGTCAAGCAGTCCGGCGGGCACGGGCAGTACGCCATCTGTGAGATCGAGGTGGAGCCGCTGCCGGGCGGCTCGGGCATCGAGTTCGTGGACAAGGTGGTGGGCGGCGCCGTACCGCGCCAGTTCATCCCGTCCGTGGAGAAGGGCGTACGGGCGCAGGCCGCGAAGGGCGTGGTCGCCGGGTATCCGCTGGTGGACGTGCGGATCACGCTGCTGGACGGCAAGGCGCACTCGGTGGACTCCTCCGACGCCGCCTTCCAGACGGCGGGCGCGCTGGCCCTGCGCGAGGCCGCGGGCCAGACGCGGATCCATCTGCTGGAGCCGGTGGCCGAGGTGACCGTGCTGGTCACCGACGACTACGTGGGCGCGGTGATGAGCGACCTGTCGAGCCGGCGCGGCCGGGTGCTCGGCACCGAGCAGGTGGGCTCCGGACGGACCCTGGTCCGCGCCGAGGTGCCCGAGTTCGAGATCGGCCGCTACGCGATCGACCTGCGCTCCCTGTCGCACGGGACGGCGCGCTTCGACCGGGCGTACGCCCGGCACGAGCCGATGCCGCCGCAGATCGCCGAGCGGATCCGCGAACAGGCGGGCGAATCCTCGTAGTTCACCACCGGTCCGCGCCATGCGCCGGCGGGCGGCTTCGGCCGTCCGCCGACGCGGTGTCAGTGGCTGCGGATACGCTGATCACCTGATCACGGTGTGCGGAACTCGTGCGGTCGTGGCGTGTTATCGGCACGACGGGCTGTGCAACAGGTGTGCGGGGCAAGGAAGTCGGGAAGGCCGCAGAAGCGACACCGGCGGCGATGGGGGCGGGAATGTCGGTTGGAACGGAGTGGGACGGACCGCAGGTGCCCGTGTCCGGCGACGAGGGCCAGGCGGCGACCTTCGCGCTGGCCTCGGCGGCCTACCGGGACAACGTGGTCGAGGACATCAAGAAGACCGACAACGAGTGGCACCAGTCGACGGTCAAGGCCGGCCGGATCGCCCTGCTCAGGCCCAACCTCGGCGAGGCCTTCTCGCGGGCCGTCGTCGACCGCATGCTCGCGCCGGGGCGCAAGCCGCTCATCCAGTCCTTCGGCGCCGAGCCCCAGGTCGTCGTGGAGCACTGCCTGGCGGCCAACAACATCCGCCGGGAGCGGGACAACCGGCTGTCCCTGGTCACGGTGGTGTGCGGCCTGATCTTCCTGCCGGGACTGATCGGCTGGCTGCTCGTCTTCCAGCTGCGCACGTACGTCACCAAGCGCGACGACAAGCGGGCCGGAGCGCTCGCCACCGCCCTGCTCGCCGGGGTCGGCGTGGTCGCCGCGCTCTTCCTGCTGAAGATGCCGTTCAGCGGATTCTGGGCGTGGTACGCGCGCGGATGCGTTGTCGCCCCGGTGCTGGGCTGGTTCTGGGCCAAGCAGATCTGCGAGCGCACCGCGAAGGACCTGCGGGCGCGCTGGGACGGTCTGCTCTCGGGCACCAGCGTCGGCGCCAAGGTCCCCGAGGCCGTGCCGCGCAGCCCCGGCGAGACCGCCGCCGAGCAGCTGCGCCAGTCGCTGGCCCGGCTCAGCGCCGAGCAGCAGTCCAACTCGGTCTTCTACGCCGGCCCCAAGGGCATACTCGGCATGGGCACCCGCTGGGGCGCCTGGCAGCTGGCCGAGGACCTGGTGCCCGCCGACCCCACCCGGGAGATCCACCCCTTCCGCAGCTGGGACGTCATACGCGCGATCCACGACCAGCTGCGCATGCTGGAGCGCGGCCCGCTGAACACCGGCGGCTTCCCGCGGCCCTCGATACGGCACTGGATCGTCACGCCGATCGGTGAGAACGCGAAGGCGGTGTCCCGGCCGGAGGGCACGGACGTCGAAGCGTTCCAGGTCAAGCCGCACGCCATACAGGACATCTGCAACAAGCAGCAGTTCGGCAGCGGTGACCGGCACTATCTGGGCGTGCAGTGGATCCTGTGGGACGGCCAGCTGGTCCTCACCATGCTGATCACGGTGACCGTGCTGCACGAGACGCTGCGCATCGAGGTGACCGGGCACGCGCTGGGGCCGGTGAACCCGCTGTTCCACGCGAAGCCGGAGGCGCCGACCAAGGAGGTCACCAAGTCCCTCAAGCCGTGGGAGACCCGCACGGTCAAGCTGCCGCTGATCCGCACCGACGAGGTGGTACGGCTCGCCGCGCGCGCCCCGCTGACCTGGTATCCGCCGCTTCTCAACTGGCTCGGCGGCTCCCTCGCCCTGCCCGAGCCCTTCGGCCTCCGGCACGCCTGGGCCGACCAGCCCTGGCGGCACCGCTTCATGGCCGACGACGCGTTGCGCGCGGCCACACCGGTGCTGCGGGTGGTGCACTCGGCCGCGCTCCGGGTCCTGGCGGAGAACGGCGTGGACACGGCGAAGTTCGGCAACCGCTCGTCCGTGCTCAGTGGTCTGGTGCAGGATGCGGCGCCGAAGAAGGCCGACCTGTACGACGCGTAGGGGGTGCCCCCTGCCAAGGGGGCACCCAGGGACCTACGCCGGCCAAGCCTCCGCCAGCATCTTCCGCGTGTCCGCCAACAGCTGCGGCAGCACCTTCGTGTGGCCGACCACCGGCATGAAGTTCGTGTCGCCGCCCCAGCGCGGGACGATGTGCTGGTGCAGGTGGGCCGCGATGCCGGCGCCGGCCACCGTGCCCTGGTTCATGCCGATGTTGAAGCCGTGCGCGCCGGAGGCGGTGCGCAGGGCCGTCATCGCCTGCTTGGTCAGCTCGGCCAGCTCGGCGGTCTCCGGCCCGGTCAGGTCGGTGTAGTCGGCCACGTGCCGGTAGGGCACGGTCATCAGGTGGCCGCCGTTGTACGGGTAGAGGTTGAGGACGGCGTACACATGCTCGCCGCGGCGGACGATCAGGCCGTCCTCGTCGGACTTGGCCGGGATGGAGCAGAAGGGGCAGCCGTCGCCGGCCCCCGGGCCGGTCGGCTTGTTCTCGCCCTGGATGTAGGCCATCCGGTGGGGTGTCCACAGGCGCTGGAACGCGTCCTGCGTCCCCACTCCCATCTGCTGCTCCGGCTCACTCGTCATGCAAGGCAGCATATGGCTTCGTCCCTTCGTGGCGTGTCGCCGGGGCGGCAGGACGGCGGTCACCGGCCAAGCTTGGCCGGTGGACGACGACAGCTCTCTGGCTCGCTGGGAGCAGCGAACCGAAATCCCCCTCTTCCTGGCGTCGCTGGTCTTCATCGGCGCCTATGCCACCCATGTCCTGGCCGTAGACATGCCGGCCTTCTGGCATGACGTGTGCCGGTTCACGATTCTGGGCCTCTGGTTGCTGTTCGCCGGGGACTACACGGTGCGCTGGAGGCTCAGCGGGCAGCCCTTCCCGCACTTCGTGACCACGCATTTCCTGCACACGGTCGTGGTCTTCCTGCCCCTGCTGCGTCCACTGCGGATCGTCCCGCTCTACGACGTCATCCAGAGACGGCGGGGAGAGCCCCTGCTCTCCCTGCACGCGCGCGTGATGGCTTACGCGAGCCTGTCCACCCTGCTGCTCGGCTTCTCCGGCGCCCTCGCGGTCTACCAGCAGGAGCGTGGAGCGCCCGGTGCCACCATGCTGACGTTCGGGGACGCCGTGTGGTGGACCGCCTCGACCCTGACCACGGTCGGCTACGGCGACATCACGCCGGTGACCCCGGGCGGCCGGGTGATCGCGACCGGGATGATGGTGGGCGGGCTGGCGCTGCTGGGTGCGGTGACGGGTTCGTTCTCGTCCTGGCTGATGCAGACCTTCACCCGCGAGAGCGACCGAAGGCCCCCGGGAAGCTGAACCCCGGGGACCTTCGTGCCGGACACGTGCCGGATCAGACCTGGGTCCGCTCCTCCACGACCTGCGCGATCTTGGCGATGGCCTCGTCGAACGGGATGCCGTTCTCCTGCGAGCCGTCGCGGTAGCGGAAGGACACCGAGCCGTTCGACATGTCCTCGTCGCCCGCGATGACCATGAAGGGCACCTTCTGCTTCTGGGCGTTGCGGATCTTCTTCTGCATACGGTCCGAGGAGGAGTCCACCTCGACGCGCAGGCCCTTCTTCCGGGCCGCCGCGGCGAACTTCTCCAGGTACTCGACGTGCCCGTCGCCGATCGGGATGCCGATCGCCTGGACGGGGGCCAGCCACGCCGGGAAGGCACCCGCGTAGTGCTCCAGGAGCACCGCGAAGAAGCGCTCGATGGAGCCGAAGAGGGCGCGGTGGATCATCACCGGGCGCTGCTTGGAGCCGTCCGGGCCGGTGTACTCCAGGTCGAAGCGCTCGGGCAGGTTGAAGTCGAGCTGGATGGTCGACATCTGCCAGGTGCGGCCGATCGCGTCCTTGGTCTGGACGGAGATCTTCGGGCCGTAGAAGGCGGCGCCGCCCGGGTCCGGGACGAGGGGCAGGCCCTGCTTCTCGGCGACCTGGCGCAGCGTCTCGGTCGCCTCCTCCCAGACCTCGTCGGAGCCGACGAACTTCTCCGGGTCCTTCGTGGACAGCTCCAGGTAGAAGTCGGTCAGGCCGTAGTCGCGCAGCAGGCCGAGGACGAAGGTGAGCGTCTTGTCCAGCTCCTCGGACATCTGCTCACGGGTGCAGTAGATGTGCGCGTCGTCCTGGGTGAAGCCGCGGGCGCGGGTCAGGCCGTGCACGACACCCGACTTCTCGTACCGGTACACGGTCCCGAACTCGAAGAGACGCAGCGGCAGTTCACGGTACGAGCGGCCGCGCGCGTCGAAGATCAGGTTGTGCATCGGGCAGTTCATGGGCTTGAGGTAGTAGTCCACGCCCTCGTCGAGCTGCATGGGCGGGTACATGCCCTCGGCGTACCAGTCCAGGTGCCCGGACGTCTCGAAGAGCTTCCCCTTCGTCGCGTGCGGGGTGTAGACGAACTCGTAGCCCTCCTCCTCGTGGCGGCGGCGCGAGTAGTCCTCCATCACGCGGCGGACGATGCCGCCCTTGGGATGGAAGACGGCGAGGCCGGAGCCGATCTGCTCGGGGATCGAGAAGAGGTCCAGCTCGTTGCCCAGCTTGCGGTGGTCGCGCTTCTCCGCCTCGGCGAGGAAGTCGAGGTACGCCTTCAGCTCGTCCTTGGACGGCCACGCGGTGCCGTAGATGCGCTGGAGCATCGGGTTCTTCTCGCTGCCGCGCCAGTAGGCGGCCGCGTTGCGCATCAGCTTGAACGCCGGGATGAGCCGGGTCGAGGGCAGGTGGGGACCGCGGCAGAGGTCCTTCCAGCACAGGTCGCCGGTCTTGGCGTCCAGGTTGTCGTAGATCGTCAGCTCGCCGGCGCCGACCTCGACGTCCGCGCCGTCGTCGTGCGACGCCGAGCCCTTGAGGCCGATCAGCTCCAGCTTGTACGGCTCGTCCGCCAGCTCATCGCGGGCGGCCTCGTCGGTGACGACGCGGCGGGAGAAGCGCTGGCCCCGCTTCTGGATCTCCTGCATCTTCTTCTCGATGGCCTTGAGATCCTCGGGCGTGAACGGCTTCTCGACGTCGAAGTCGTAGTAGAAGCCGTCCTTGACCGGCGGCCCGATGCCCAGCTTGGCCTCGGGGAACAGCTCCTGCACGGCCTGCGCCATGACGTGCGCGGTGGAGTGGCGCAGGATGTTCAGGCCGTCCTCGGAGGAGATCTCGACGCCCTCGACGTCGTCACCGTCGGACAGCTCGTACGCGAGGTCCTTCAGCTCACCGCCCACGCGCGCGGCGATGATCGACCGCTCGCCCGCGAAGAGGTCGGCGGCCGTAGTGCCCGTCGTCACCACGCGTTCTTCCCGCTCGGAATCGCGTTGGATGATCACACGGACGTCTGACACCGGTCTCTCCTGACTGAAGGTGGGGTGCGGCGCCATACCAGGAGCGCGCGCACAAGGGATCGTACCGACCCGACACCACCGACCGCGAAACGGTCACCCTCAGTCCTCGCCCCCGTACGCCTCCCCGTACGCCTCCTCGAAGAAGGTCCCTTCCTCATCGGTCCCCTGCAGGGATTTCATCAGCCGGTCCCGCTCGGCGTCGTCCACCTGCACGGGGACGACCCCGGAGGCACCGGTGAGCCTGCGGAAGCCGCCGCGGCGTTCGAGGCGGCCGTGCACCCGCACCGGGAGGCCGACGAGGTGGGCGTGGCCGGCGATGCGGTAGTCCTCCTCGTCCAGGGTGACGCGGACGTGCGGGACCTCGGCGCCCGCGAGCACCCGCAGCCGTACGGTGCCCTCGCCGCGCGGTCCGGAGCGGCGCAGGCGGACCACCGTGCCGGTGATCCGGACCGGCACGGAGGGTTCCCCCTGCAGGTAGCGGGCGCCGGCCGCGTGCAGCACGGGCAGGTCGCCGGGTGAGAACTCGACGGGTTCGGCGGAGGCGGCGCAGCCTTCGGGCACCCCTGCCCCGGGGGCCCAGGCGATGGCGATGCGGGCGCCTTCGGAGCCGCGGACGAGTGTGGTCAGCGCCTCGGTCAGCTCGCGGCTGACGCCGGCCTCGACGGCGCCGTCGAAGGCGTCCATGCCGCCGGTGGCCCGCTGGTAGTCGATGGCCTCGCGGGCCGCGTACAGGGCCTGGTGGAGGCGGACGGCGAGCGAGCGGCCGGTGGGGACGGGCACGAAGGCGGTCAGCCGGTGGCCTTCGGCGGTGGGGCCGACGAGGACGTTCTCCAGGAGCGCGGCGGCGGACCGGCGGTGCCGGGCTCCGTAGTAGCCGGCACGCGCGCGCGTGGCGAGCGCGGCGGCGAGGAGCATCTGGCGGGCCGCGGTGCGCAGGCGCTCGTCGACCGCCCAGGCGGAGGCGCCGACGGGCCCGCTCGGGGTGTCCCGCCGCCAGCGGATCTCGTCGCTGGGCACGGCGAGGGAGATCAGCACCTCGCGCGCGGCGGGGGTGTCGCTGCGGGCGAGTGCGTCGAGGGCCTCGCCCAGCAGGTCGTCGCTGTCGGGCAAGGCCCGGTTCTCGGGCACCAGCAGGCTGGTCCCGCTGCCGCCCGGTCCGGGCGGGGTCCAGCGGCCGTAGCGCCCGGCCGCTCCCCCGCGCCGCTGCCAGCCGTGCCTGCGCAGCAGGGCGCCGAGCACGGCGGGGTCGACCTCGGCGGGGTCGGGCGGCCGGTTCCAGGCCAGGTCGTCGGGGTGCGGCCGGACCTGCCGGGCCGGCTCGTCGTACGGACGGATCCTCATGGCCTGCCTCCCGTCCCGACCCGCGTCATGATCTCGCACAGCGCACGGTCGTCGAAGATGCGCGAGGTCGGTATCCGCACGGTGCTCCGGTGCCGGCCGGTGACCGGGTGGCCGGCGAGGTTGACCCAGTAGCAGCAGTGCCTGAGGTCGAGCCGGTCGTGGCTGGCGCGCAGCCAGTCGTCCTGGGAGCGCGGAACCAGCATGACGACCAGGATCTTGTGCACCGAGACGGGCGTGCGGGCGAGTTTGCGCAGGTGGTCGTTGTCGAGCGTGAAGGAGAAGAAGCGGCCCGGGGGGTTCGGCGGGACCTGGTAGGTGCACTTGAGCTGCACCTTGATGGTGACCTCGTCGTCGACGGTGTGTCCGGGTGCGCTGTGGCTGACGTGCCAGTCGATGCCGTTGTCCGGGAAGGGCTGGGACAGCGAGCAGCCCGCCGCGGCGGCGACCGCGTGCAGATATCCGACCTGCAGTGTCTCCATGCAGGCCGTGGTGGCGAGCGTGCCGCGGACGGTGCCCGTGCGTTCGGGCAGCAGCCCGCCCCGCTCGGGCTGCGCTATGGCCATGACCAACAGCCTTCCAAGCCAAGAGTTTCCCCGCTGCGGGCTGCTGAACTGCAAAGACCCGCACTCCTGTTGTGTCCTCGCGGCGTACGGCGCAAACGGCCCGGGTATCACCAAACGGGCAGAAGACGGAACTTCATCTGCCGTGGGTGAACGAGGAGTTGGGTTGGGATGACGTACTGGTACGAGGGGGCGCTGGCCGCCTTCGACACGGAGACGACGGGCGTCGACGTGGAGACCGACCGGATCGTGTCGGCCGCCGTCGTCGTCCAGGACGCGCCGGGCACCCGGCCCCGGGTCACCCGCTGGCTGGTGAACCCGGGCGTGCCGGTGCCGGAGGCGGCGACGGCGGTGCACGGTCTGACGGATGAACACCTGCAGCACAACGGCCGCTGGCCGGCGCCGGTGATGTTCGAGATAGCCGAGCAGCTGGCCGAGCACGCGGCGATGGGCCGCCCGCTGGTGGTGATGAACGCGCCGTTCGATCTCACGCTGCTGGACCGGGAGTTGCGCCGGCACCGCGCCTCCTCGCTGGACCGCTGGTTCGAGGCGAGCCCGCTGCACGTGCTGGATCCCCGGGTCCTGGACAAGCACCTGGACCGCTACCGCAAGGGCCGGCGCACGCTGACCGACCTGTGCGCGCACTACGGCGTGACGCTGGAGGGCGCGCACGACGCGGCGGCGGACGCGCTGGCCGCGCTGGACGTCGTACGCGCCGTGGGCCGCCGTTTCGCGACCCGGCTGGAGCGTCTGGCTCCTGCCGAGCTGCACACGCTCCAGGCCACCTGGCACGCGGCGCAGGCCCGCGGTCTTCAGGCGTGGTTCGCGCGCAGCGGCTCGGAGGAGATCGTCAGCACGGAGTGGCCGCTGCGGCCGGAGCTGCCGGCGGCGGCGTGACGGAGGGGGCGTGAGGGAGCGGGGCGCCGCGGCCGGCGCCCCCGGACATCACCAGGAGCCGCCGCCTCCGCCCCCGGCGCCGCCGCCGACCCCGCCGCTGGAGGAACCGCCTCCACCGCCCCCGCCGGAACCGCCGGAGCTGGAGGGCGGGGCGGCGCTGGACAGAACCACGGCGGCGAGCAGGACGTCGGTGGAGTCGAGGGAGAATCGCCACGGCGCCCTCGCTGTCGATGTCGAAGCGCCGATGGCCCGTTCCCAGGCGGATTCGACACCGAGGGCCACCGCCCATGCCGTGTAACGATCCGCCTGCTCCCCGACGGGCAGTTCACCAGGACAGCCGGCCGGGTCGGCCAGGTAGCGCCGAAACGCCTCGACCCGGAGCCAGAGCGCGGTGCCGCGCGGGGTGCGCCGGTCCAGCTCCCAGACCCGGGCCAGAAGGGCGACGCCGAGACCGGCGGCGAAGGCGCCGACGAGCAGGACGGGGAGTCCGGCCGCGATCCGACGGCCGTTCAGGATGCCGCCGGTGACCGCGAGGACGAAGCCGAGCAGCGCCGCGGCCAGATCGGCCCCACGTGCCCCTAGGACACGCTTCGTGGCGGACCTGTCCCACAGGTCGCTCCCCATGCGCCAGTTCTCCAGCTCCCGGGAGAGGTCCTGCCAGCCCTCCCGGAACCAGTGGTCGCGCGATCCGAGGGCCAGGCTGGTACGGGTGGAGAACATCTTGTCCAGTACGTCCCTGACCTCCCGGTTCACCGGCCGGCCCTCGGCGTCGTGCCGCTCCAGGACCGGATACTCGTCATCCCCGTCGATGGCGATATGGCCGTCGGCCGCGGCGCTGAGCAGCCAGGCCACCTTGTGCTGGTCCGTGACCGTCTCGACGCGCAGGATGCCGCCCTGCGCCGGAGTCAGCTCGTCGGGCGGCGCGGCGGACGGGGTGACCGTGCGGGCGAGCCGCTCGATCTCGACGCGCCGCACCCGCCCGCCGTCCTCCACCACACGGTCGCGCCCGATGAACCGAAGCGCGCAGACCGTCAGCGCGGCGCAGGCCAACGCCACGGCGAGGAAGATCCCACCGCCCCGCATCGGATGCGGAAGGGTCGTGCCGACGGCCTTGCCGGTGGGTGCCGCGGGCAGGGCCGCCGTGCTCGCGGTCCTGGTCCTGTCGGCCGTGGCATAGAGGGTGAGGCCCTCATGGCCGCTGAGCTTGTCGAGCTTGACGACGAGGTGGCCCGGCTCGCCCTGCCGGGCCGTGCAGGGCTTCCCGTCGTCCCAACTGCCGTGTACGCAGCGGATGCGGGTGAAGCCGTACGCGTCGACGACATGGATCTCCACGTCGGCCCGGTCGACCTTCCAGCCGGTGCCGACCGCGTCCCAGGCGAGCTTGCGGCCCTTCACCACGTCCGGGAGCGTGTACTCGATGCGGTAGCGGTGGACTCCGCCCACCCTGTGGTGGGGGTCGCCCACCTTGAGGCGCTCGGCGTAGCCCTCCCTGCCGTTCTCGTCCCGGTAGAGTCGCCGATCGTGCCTTCATAGGGGACCTTGTGGCCGTCCATGGTGGCGCGGACGCCCTTGTCGTAGAAGTCCGCGTCCGGCACGTCACGGTAGATGCCGTGGGTTTCGCCCGAGTGCCCGAAGTCGTAGTCGATGACCTCGGTGATCCGGGCGCTGCCGTCGGCGCGGATCACGGCGCCGACCCAAATCGACGTGACCCGCTCCTTGTTCGAGAGAGCCTGGGCGACGGCGGCGACCCCGCCGAACACCACCAGGACGACGACGATGACGATCAGCGACCGCACCCTGCGCCGTCGTATGGAGGTCACCTTCCCCCGTCTTCTCTTTCTCCCGCTTCCCCACCGCTCATGAGACCCCCTCGAAGACGCGCAGCAGACGCGAAACCATTCGGCGCATACGACAAGGCCGACCTGCATGTGCAGGTCGGCCTTGTCGGTGGTGGGCGATACTGGGTTCGAACCAGTGACCTCTTCGGTGTGAACGAAGCGCTCTCCCACTGAGCTAATCGCCCGGGAACGCACTGAACAATACAGGTCCCTGCGGTGTTACTTCAAACCGCTTCCAGGTGGCGCAGCAGTCCGCGCCGCCCTGCTGCCATCATCAGCCGGTGGTTGAGCCGGAAGACGGGGCGTCCCGGCACGGCCAGCCGTCTGAGCAGGGGCCTGGTGACGTCGACGACCTGGTCGTAGCGGGCCAGCGTGCCCGCGCCGTCGGCCGTGACCGTCCAGCGGACCCAGCCTTCGATGTCTCCGGACACGGCGATCTCCAGGACACCGGCGGCCGGGTCGCGGCGCGTCTCGCGCGCGGTGAAGGTCATGGCGTACGGCAGCACGGAGCGGATGGTGATGACGCCGGTGCTGTCGTCGAGCCGGGTCAGCGCCCGTACCTGCGGCCACCAGTCGGGATAGCCCTCGGGCCGCTCCAGCACCGCGTACACCGCGGCCGGCGGGGCGGGCAGGGACCACAGGCTGCGAAAGCGGTAGTGGGTCCAGTCCATGTCCGAGAGTCTGCCCTGGTGGACGCCTTGATCTGAGTACGCGTACTCATGCGCCGTGCCGTGACGCGAACCACACTCGGGGGACGAGCGCCGCCGCCCGTGCGACGGCGCTCCCCCAATGCTGTCAGCTGGGCATCTTGTCGCCGAGCAGGGCGAGGTTCTCGATGGCCGCGAGGCCGTACAGCGCGGTGTCGTTGGTCGACACCCAGCTCGCCTCGCTCCCTTCGACCAGCGTGGCCGGTCCGGTCAGCTTCTCGGTCTTCCACGGCGAGGACTCGGTGTAGCCGTCGGAGCTGTAGAACTTGGTCCAGGCGCGCTTGGCGAGCGCCGCGTCACCGGTCTGTACGGCGGCGTAGGCGTCCAGGCGCGAGTGGCCCTGGAAGAGCAGCAGGGTGCCGAAGTTGCTGCCGTAGCGGGCCGCCTGTTCGGCCTTGGTGGCGTTGAAGTAGCGGCAGTAGTCGAGGTAGGCCTCCTTGAACTTCGGCAGGTCGACCAGGTCGATGAGCTCGGCGCACAGCTCGCCCAGGCCGAAGACGGCCGAGAGGTGGGAGACCGCCACCACCGGCTTGTCGGCGACGGCGAACCTGCCGGTGTCGATGTCGTACAGTCCGCTGCCCTGGACGAAGCCGTTGGGCTGGGCGGCGATGGTCTCCATGGTGGACAGGACCCGGGCCTTGGCCTTCTCCCACTTGGGGCCCTTGCGCTCCCACTCCGTCAGCCACGCCGACACCAGTCCGCTCCAGTCGGTGCCGAAGCCGATCGACAGGGCGTGCGGGTCAGGGGTGTACGGGTCGGTGCGGACCTTGCGCTGCGGGTCGAGGACGAGGAACGTCTCGTCGGAGTCGACGTTGGCGCGCATGAGGTCGCCGACGCGTTCGTCGGCGGTGAGGAAGTAGTAGAAGCGCCGGTAGGTGGTGTTGGCGATGCGCTGCTGCTTGGCGCTGTCGGCGAAGTGCTGGACGCCGTGCCGGGTGCCGAGGCCGGCCCACTTGCCGAGGTGGTAGACGTCGACCTCGCCGGTGTGCCGGGTCATCGCCTCGGCGAAGCGGAAGATGTCGCAGCGGCCGCTTCTGAGGTACGCGTACCAGAGCCACAGGTCCGGCGAGAGCTCGGAGTTGTCCCAGGCGTAGCCGCCGACGTCGTACCGCCACACGTGCCGGGCCGAGTCATAGGTGTGCATGATGTCGCCGTAGTCCCAGAAGCCGTACCAACGGCGCATCTCCACCTGGTCCTTGTAGTAGGTGAAGAGGAAGTCGAGGTGGTCCTCGATCTTCGCTTTGGCGGCGGTGGAGCGGTCCGGCTCGGAGTAGAGGCCGGGGCCGAAGACCCTGGCCTTGATGAGCTGCTTGGGCGGGGCGGCGAGCTGTGGCAGCGTCCGGACGGCCGTCACCTGGTCGGCGAGGGTCTCGGCGGCGGGCGTCGACTCGTTGGCCCAGAAGAGGAGTTCGGAGGTGCGGGCGATGCCGTAGGGGGTGCCGAACTCCGGCTCGTAGTCCTCGTAGGTGATGTTGAGGCCTTCGAGCTGCTCGGCGTAGGTGTCCTGGCCCATGCCGTCGTGGTAGAAGCGCAGGTCCATGGGCTGTGCCTCGGGCGACCAGAGCCAGAGGGTGACGGTGGCCTCGCCGGTGTGGGCGTCGCGGATGTCGAGCTGGGCGGGGAACTTCTCCCAGAAGTCCCTGAGGCCGAAGGAGAAGCCGCCGCTCGCGCCGCCGACGTAGCCGAAGCCGGAGGCCCGCCCCCCGCCGCCGGCGGTGATCCAGCCGTAGCCCTTCTTGGTGCGCTTGCGCAGGGTGAAGCCGTCGGCGGAGAGCTGGGAGAGGGTGTAGTCGCCCCAGTGCGGGATGTACTGCAGGCGGGTGGTGACGCGTTGGTCCCAGGTGGCGGGGTCGGGCAGCTTCCGGCCCGCGTACTGGGCGGCCTGGACGGCGGCGCCCGGGTCGCGGCGCAGCCCGGTGATGCCCTGGACGGCCTCCCGCAGCAGGCCGGTGCCCTCGCCGCCGATGCGGATGTGCCGGTCGTAGGCCGCGTCCCGCATCGGCACGGCGAACCGTACGCCGAGCCCGCGGATGAAGTCACCGCCGGCCTTCCCGGGCTCCAGCGTGCCGTCGTAGGTGATGGTGTGCACCATGCGGAAGGACTCGGAACCGGCGTAGAAGTACAGCCGGATCGAGAACGGCAGCCAACTGCGGTCGCCCTTGCGGTGCTTGCCGTCGATGCGGACCACCGCGCGGACCGGGCCGTCCTGTTCGACGGTGACCTCGTCGATCGCGCCGTCGAAGCGCTCCGTCCTGACCGTTCCCTGGTCCTCGTCCTCGGCCTCGGGCTGCCGGACGAGCACCAGCCGCCCGTTCCTGGCGATCTCGGTCGAGCCGCGGATGACCGACTTGATGAGGGTCGAGCCGTTCTTGCCGATCTTCGCGGTGATGACACCGGCGGAGACGTCGATGGTGCCGCCGCTCTTGTCGACGGTGACCTTCTGGTCGGGGGCCTTGGGGGTGCCGGTCGTGAGGGTGAGCTTGCCGGAGCCCGAACTGACCGCGTGCGCGGTCCACTTGAGGGAGCCGTCGGGCCAGTGGGCGAGCGGCCAGGTCTGTACGGGGACGTCCTTGCCGTCGGCGTCCGTGAGCGCGAAGGTCTGGTCCTCCTGGTAGGCGCCCATCGGCCAGGGCACGCCGACGGTGGAGCCGGGCGCGGCGCCGAGGCCGCCTTCCTCCAGCCAGTCCAGCGTCACCGGGTCGGCGCCGTCGGCCGCGGGCGCGGCCTGCGCGTCGCTCGCCCCCAGTGCCCAGCTGAACCGGGCGGCGGCTCCGGCGACGGCGGCCGCCTTGAGGAGGGACCTGCGGGGGATGGGAGACATGGTCTTTCCTTCCGTGCGGGCACGTGCGAGCTGGTCAGGGGCATGACAGATACAGGTGCGGCGCCCCGGGACACCGACCTTGATCGAGGGCACCGCAGGCTCAGCGGTGCCGGTACCGCTCCTCCACGGCGACGGCCGCCGCCGCGACGGCCCCGAGCACGGGGACCGCCAGTGGTGCGATGAGCAGAGCGGAACAGCAGGTCAGGACCGCTCCGCCGACGAGCAGGAAGGATCCGGCGGGGTCGAGGACCGTACGGCGGCCCGCGTCGGCGAGCAGGGCGCGCCAGCGGCTCCCCGGTGTCCACACGGCCGCCGTGCGCAGCCCGGCCACAGCGAGGCCGAGCAGCGCGAACAGGCCCACGGCACCGGCGAGCGGCCCGCCGGGCAGCCCCGCGCGCACGGCCTGGACGTCCACCCGGACCAGCGCCACCGCGACCCACCCGACGGCCCCGACGGCCCAGCCGCCGCGCAGCGCGCCCCGGAAGTCGGCGACGAACTCCCGCAGGCCGCCGCCCTCATGAGCCGTACGACGGCGCAGATGCCGGGCGCCGGCGGCGAATGCGGCCGGGTACGTGACGACTCCGAGGGAGGCCACCGCGATCCACACACCGGCGAGCAGACACTCGGCGAAGACCCCGAACCTCTCCGCGAGCAGGGACTCCCTGCGCGGCTTCACACGTGCTTCCGTCATGGTGCCTGCCTCAGCCCTTCAGTCCGGAGGTCGCCATGCCGTCGATCAGGTACCGCTGGAAGGCGAGGAAGAACAGCAGCACCGGCAGCAGCGCGACCAGGGACATGGCGATCATGCCGCCGTAGTTGGCGGCCACGCCGTCGGAGTCGCGGAACATCATCAGGCCGAGGGAGACGGTGTACTTGCCGGGCTCGTTGAGGTAGATCAGCGGGCCCATGAAGTCGTTCCAGGCGTTGATGAAGGTGAAGATCGCACTGGTGATCAGCGCGGGCCGGCACAGCGGCAGCACGATCGACCAGTAGATGCGCAGGTGGCCGCAGCCGTCGAGCCGGGCGGCCTCGTCCAGCTCGCGGGGCAGGCTGCGCATGAACTGGACCATGAGGAAGACGAAGAAGGCCTCGGTCGCGAGGTACTTGCCGATCAGCAGCGGGGCGTAGGTGTTGATCCAGCCCAGCTTCTGGAACATCACGTACTGCGGGATCAGCAGCACGTGGTACGGCAGCAGCAGCGTGCCGATCATGAGGGAGAACAGCAGGTTGCGCCCGGCGTACCTGATGCGCGCGAAGGCGTACGCGGTCAGCGAGCAGGAGATGAGGACGCCTGCGACGGCACCGAGCGCGTAGACGAGGGAGTTCTGGAAGAAGGTCCGGATCGAGATGTCCGCGACGCCGTCGGCCAGGCCCTTGAAGTTGCCGAGGATCGGGTGGGACGGGAACAGCGTGAGGCTGTTGATGATGTCCCTGCCCGGCTTGAACGAGGCCCCGACCACCCAGACGACCGGGTACAGGATGACGGCGAGGATCAGCAGGGCGCCCAGATGCCAGACCAGCGAGCCGGTGCGCCTGCGGGCCGCTCCCCCGCTCAGGGAGGCCGAGGGTTCGGGGGAGCTCATCGGGCGTCCTCCTCGTAGTGCACCCACCTCTTCTGGGACCAGAAGAGGACGGCCGTCACCAGGGCCACGGCGAGCAGCAGCATCCAGGCCATGGCGGCGGCGAAGCCCATCTGGGCGTTCTTGAAGCCCTGCTGGTACAGGTAGCAGGTGTAGACGAGCGTGGCGTCGGCCGGCCCGCAGTAGGTGTTGGAGACCACGTAGGCCGAGCCGAAGATCTGGAAGGAGTGGATGGTCTCCAGGAGCACGTTGAAGAACAGCACCGGGGAGATCATCGGCAGGGTGACGTTCCAGAACTTCCGGAAGGGTCCCGCGCCGTCCATCTCGGCGGCCTCGTACAGCTCCCTGGGCACCTGCTTGAGCCCGGCCAGGAAGATGACCATGGGCGCCCCGAACTGCCAGACGGTCAGCGCGACCAGGCAGTACAGCACCCAGTCGGCGTTGCCGACCCAGCCGCCGACGTGGAAGCCGAGGAAGGTCTGGGTACGGTCCACGACGGCGCCGTCGGAGAAGAGCGAACGCCAGACGAAGCCGACCGAGACGCTCGCGCCGATGAGCGAGGGGGCGTAGAAGGCGGCCCGGTAGAAGGACTGGCCGCGGCGGCTCTGCGCGAGGAGCAGGGCGACACCGAGGGCGAGCAGCAGCTTCAGCGGGGTGCCGATGACGACGTACTTGGCCGTCACCTCCACCGACTTCTGCCAGCGCGGGTCGTCGAACATCTTGGTGAAGTTGTCGAACCCGACCCACTTCGGAGTGTTGAAGAGGTTGTAGTCGGTGAACGCGAAGTACAGCGAGGCCACCATCGGGCCCGCGGTCAGCAGCAGGAAGCCGGCGATCCACGGGGACATGAAGAGGTAGCCGGCGAGGTTCTCCCGGCGGCGGCCCGGCCGCCCCGCGGTGGCGCGGGCGGCCGGGCGTGCCTCGCGGGTGGCGGGCACGGAGTCCTTGACGAGCGTCACGGCACGTCCCATCAGGCCTGGAAGGCGGCCTCGGACTCGGTGAAGAACTGCTTCACCGCGTCCGCGACCTTGCTCTTGCCCTGCCCGAGGTCGCCGCCGAGGCGCAGGAAGGCGGCCTCGATGGTGTCGGCACCGGAGGGGTGCGGGGTGATCGTGCCGAGGACGCCGGACTTGGCGGTGTCCTCCTCGTACTGCGCGATCTCCTTGTTCACCGCGTCGGTCGGCTTGAACGCCTCGTACTGCTCGGTGCTCGCGAGGATGCCGCGGTCGTAGCCCATGATCTTGCCGACCTCGGGGTCGTGGACCATGAAGTCGATGAACTGGGCGACCTCCTTGGGGTGGGAGGTGCGGGCGGAGGCGCTCAGCATCAGGGAGGCGAGGTACTGGC
Organism: Streptomyces sp. NPDC001450; assembly: GCF_053597295.1. NCBI lineage: Bacteria > Bacillati > Actinomycetota > Actinomycetes > Kitasatosporales > Streptomycetaceae > Streptomyces > Streptomyces sp. NPDC001450. The sequence continues at coordinate 2,246 of NZ_JBSFHY010000017.1, read as the reverse complement.
CGGTGTTCTTGCCGTCGGTCGTGGGGATCGGGGCCAGGCCGTATGTGCTGTCGCCTTCCGCGGAGTAGCGGACGGTGAAGTTGTCCCAGGTGAACTCCGAGGCGCCGTGGCCGGCGGAGAGGGAGGACTTGGGCATGTCCTGCTGGACGACCTTCGGGTCGGTGACGATGCCGGCCTTGACGCGGTTGTAGCCGTCCGTCCACCACTCCGTCAGGTCGGACTTGTCGAAACCGAGTCCGTCCTTGGTGAAGAAGGCCTTCCCGTTCTGGCGGAGGTAGAGGTCGTACAGGTACATGATGGCGAAGTAGCCGGTGTCCCCGGCGACCTTCGTCCTGTCGTGGATGGTCTTCAGGGCCTTGAAGTACTCGTCCCAGGTCCAGCCCGGCTGCGGCTCGACGCCCGCCTTCTGGAAGACCTTCTTGTCGATGACGAGCGCCATGGTGTTGGAACCGACGGGAACGCCGAGCTGCTTTCCGTCGACCTCGCCGACCTTAGTGGCGCCGGCGCGGAAGTGATCCAGGCTCAGATTGCCCGCCTGCACCTGGGACTTGAGGTCCAGAAGAATTCCGCGCTTGTCGTACTTCCGAAGAAATGTGACGGCGTTCTGGAAAACATCCGGGGGATTTCCGCCGGCCGCCTGCGTCTGGAACTTCTCCCAGAACGACTGGTACGTCTGAAAGTCGGTCTTGACCTTGATCTTCGGGTACTTCTTCTCGAAGAGCGCGATCGTCTGGTTGATCTTCTTGGCCCGTTCCTCGGCACCCCACCACGAGTAACGGATCGTCACCGTCCCGTTCCCGGAACCGCTTTCGCCACCACACCCGGTCGCCGTGGCGAGCCCGAGCGCGGCGGCCGAGGCCCCGGCCGCCTTCAGGATCGTACGCCTCTCAAGATTCCTGCCGGTTCCCACAGTCGGGCCCCTCCCCGCAGCGTCGTCGCCGCATGAATCGTTTCAAGTAAGCGCTTGCTGGCACAAGTTACGGAGGGGCCGGAGGTGCGTCAATGATTCGGACAGGATTTTCTTCGCGGCGGGGGTCGGCGCGCGGGCCGTCCAGCCGGTGTGCGGGGGCGCGTGGGCGGGGAGATGGCGCAGGTCGGGGGTCACTGTCCGGCGGGCAGGGAGGCGGGCCGACCGATCGGAAGCCGTGGCCCGCGCGGAGCGGTCCCACGGGACGAAGCGGCCACGGCCGTCGAGGACGTACGGGCGGCAAGGCGCGGCAGGACGCCCGGAAACGCGTCGGTGGCGTCGCTCGCGCCGCCGGCCGAGGGACAGCCGCGGTGGGCCCTGGAAGGGCGGTTCGGTACCGATCGAGCCGAGCTGAGCCCGCAGCAGGCGGTCTTCGGGGGTCTGGAGGCCCTCGATGTCGTACCCCCAGGTCACGAGGGCGTCGAGTGCGCGCACGCGGCGGTGGGGCTCGGCACTGGCGGCGAGAAGCCGGCGGGCGCGACCAGCGAGGTCCGCGCGATGGGGCGCGGGGAGCGGCAGCCAGAGGGGCGGCGGCCATGAACGCGGCGGTGGACACCTCCGGGTCGTCGTCGTGCAGGAACGGGGCCACGGCCTGGTAGAACGCCGGGCGGGAGGCGAGCAGGGGCTTCCTCGTCCGGAGTGGGCGGCCGCCCGGATCTCCTGGCGGCCTCGGCGTTCTCGGCCGCGTGGCCGAGGGGGGCGCCCAGCCGGCTCAGCAGCTCTCCCCGCAGTGGGCGCGGTCGGTATGCGTCGCCGGTGTGCGGGTACGAGCCCACGGCCGCGGTGCGGGGGTCGGAGGGGATCGCGGCGATGTACCGGACGGCGGGTACCGCGGCCGGGTGGATCCACCCTTCCAGGTGCAGCAGCTCCAGGTCGCTGTCACGACCCTGGCCTGGACTGCCGGATCGGGATGGAGGAGTGCGCGCAGCGCGGCCGGCACCTCCGCAGCGGAGCCGCGGGCGTGCCGCAGACCGCGAGGTCGGGCTTCGGCCGCAGCGGCGGAGGTGATTCGGGCGGGCGGCTCGTGGGTGCGGACACAGTCGGGTCCCGGAACGATGATCCACCGGACGGCGTAACGTCCACGGTGACCTTTGGGGAGCGTGCACACGACGACGACTAGTTCTATTCAGACAGTCAGGATGTGAATAGAGATAGCAACAGGAGGAGGCAGACGATGTCGGGACCCCGCCCCGTACGAGCACCGCGCGGCAGCCGGAGTCGACCGCCCTGTATCGGGTGGTCCACGAGCAGCCCGATCTCACCCATGTGCCGCACGACC
>NZ_JBSFHY010000016.1:163229-195450 GCF_053597295.1 Streptomyces sp. NPDC001450 | reverse complement strand
GGGTAGTCGAACTTGTCGTAGCGCGTGTTCGCCTTCTCCGGCAGCAGCAGGCCGATGGTGACCTCGTCGCCCTTGCGTTGTGCCCGGTGGGGGCCGGTCAGCGGCCGGAGCCACCGTCGGCGTTGGGGCCGGCGTAGTCCTCGCCGTAGGCGCCCTTGGCGGGGCGGCGGCGGCGCATGGGGGGCTCGACGCCGTCCGCGAGGCGGCGGGCGGTGAGCAGGAAGCCGGTGTGGCCGATCATCCGGTGGTCCGGGCGGACGGCCAGGCCCTCGATGTGCCAGTTGCGGATCATCGTCTCCCAGGCGGTCGGCTCGTTGAAGCAGCCGATCTCCCGGATGGACTCGACGGTCCGGGCGAGCTGGGTGGTGGTGGCCACGTAGCAGCACAGGATGCCGCCGGGTACGAGCGCCTTGGAGACGGCCTCCAGGCACTCCCAGGGGGCGAGCATGTCGAGGATGACACGGTCGACGTCGGTGTCGGACAGGTTGTCCTGCAGGTCGCCGACGGTGAGCTGCCAGGCGGGGTGCGGGCCGCCGAAGTAGCGCTCCACGTTCTGCTGGGCGATCTCGGCGAAGTCCTCGCGGCGCTCGTAGGAGTGCAGCATGCCCTGGTCGCCGATGGCGCGCAGCAGGAAGCTGCTGAGCGAGCCCGAGCCGACGCCGGCCTCCACGACGCGGGCGCCGGGGAAGATGTCGGCGAAGGCGAGGATCTGCCCCGCGTCCTTCGGGTAGACGACGGCTGCCCCGCGGGGCATGGACAGGACGTAGTCGGGGAGCAGGGGGCGCAGCGCGAGGTAGGCCACGTTGCCGGTGGTGCGGACAACGCTGCCCTCGGGAGCGCCGATCAGTTCGTCGTGCGGGAAGGAGCCCTTGTGGGTGTGGAAGTTCTTCCCGGCTTCGAGCGTGAACGTGTAGTGGCGGCCCTTGGGGTCGGTCAGCTGAACCTGGTCCCCGACCTTGAAGGGCCCGCGCCTGCGGGCGGCACCGGTCGGTTCGGACATGTGACCAGCCTACCGGCACCTGAGGGGGCCGCCGACCACTAGGACGGCCTCGCCATGGCCTTCACGAAGGCGCGCTCGACGTCCGCGGCGGACAGGACGCCGTAGATCTCGCCGGTCTCCTCGACCACCAGGTACTCGGTCGCCGGGGTGGCCCGCAGGACGTCCAGCAGTTCCTCCCCCGACAGTTCGGCGGAGACCCGCATGCCGTCGGTCAGCTCCTGGGCGAGGCCGCTGACGGCGACCCAGGGGCGGCGGTGCTCGGGTACGCCGACGATGGCGGCCTCGCGGACGAGGGAGAGGGGATTGCCGTCGGCGTCGACGACGACCAGGGCGCGGGCGCCGGCGGCGTTGGCGCGGCGCAGGGCCTCGGAGAGCGGGGTGTCGGTCTGCACCGGTACGGCCCGCCGGGTCAGGGTGCGGGCACGCAGCTCGGGGAGGTGCTCGCGCAGCCGGGCCATGCGCAGGCTGTTGCCGGCGCCGGTCCAGATGATCGCGGCGAGGATGGCGGCGAGCAGGGCGTCGGTGACGGTGTCCATGCCGCTGATCTCTTCGTTGCCGCCGCCGAGGGCGCCGGACTGGTTGAGCAGCGGGAGACCGATCAGGACCGAGATGGCGAGGGCGCGGCCGACCCAGGCGGCGGCGACGGTGCCGCTCATGGGCCTGCCGGTGATCTTCCAGACGACGGCGCGGAGCATGCGGCCGCCGTCCAGGGGCAGGCCGGGCAGCAGGTTGAAGGCGGCGACGATGAGGTTGGAGATCATCAGGCCGGCCAGCAGGACACCCGGGACCGTGTCGGGCGCCACCGGTTTCATGGCCAGGTAGAAGATCCCGGCGAGGACGAGCGAGAGCAACGGGCCGACGAAGGCCAGGACGAACTCCCGGCCCGGGGTCTCGGCCTCCTTCTCGATCTCGGAGACACCGCCGAAGAACTGGAGCTGGATGCGGCGGACCGGGAGCTTGAAGCGGATCGCGGCGACCGTGTGGGCCAGCTCGTGGACCAGCACGGAGGCGTAGAAGGCGACGGCGAAGAACAGGGACACCAGGTAGCGTGCGGCGCCCAGTTCGGGCAGCACGCGGTCCAGCTGGCCGCCGAAGACCCAGGTGATCAGCGCGGCGACCAGGAACCAGCTCGGCGCGACGTACACCGGCACGCCGAAGGGCCGGCCCATGAGCAGCCCGCCGCCGGGTTCCTTGGCCGGCGGCTGGGGCGGCTCCCCCTTGGCGATCCCGGCGTGCGCGAGGGACCGGTGCTCGCCGGGCTCGGCACGGGTGCCTGTGGCGGGCGCCTCTTCGCCGTCCCCGGAGTCCCCGGCGTCCCCGGAGTCCTTGCCGGTCGTCTCAGGCGGGGGCTCGGTCGGGGTGTCTTCCACGGTGTCCGGGTCCTGGTGCGGGTCCCGGTCCGCGGGAGGCGGGGGCGTCGGGGCGTCGTGGGGCTCCGGCCCGGGGTGGTCGGTGGATCCGGTCGTCGGGGCCGTAGGACCTGCGGGGTGCTCGGCCGGCTCGTCGTTGCCGGACCGCGGCTGCCCGCTCCCGCCGCTCACGTCCACGCTGTCCCCTCGTTCGAAGCGTCTTCCGCGCCAACCGGGCGGAAGGGTCTGGGTCGATGGTATGCGGCCGCGGTGACACGTTCCGCCCCGGCACCCCTGTGTTTGCCCCGTCGTCGCGCGCCCGACGCGGCCCGTGGCTGGGTCACTGTCAGTGCCGGGCCGTATGGTCTGGGGTCATGGACAGCAGCATCGAGGACGCGGGGGCACGGCCCGGCGCGGTCGAGGACACAGGGACAGCCGGCGTCAGCGGTGACGCCGCCGGGTCGGGGGGCGTGCGTCCCCCCGTGGCGCCGACGTCGTTGTCCCCGTCGCGCGCCAGTGACTTCATGCAGTGTCCGCTGCTGTACCGGTTCCGGGTGATCGACCGGTTGCCGGAGAAGCCGAGCGAGGCGGCGACCCGGGGCACGCTGGTGCACGCCGTGCTGGAGCGGTTGTTCGACGCGCCCGCCGCGGAGCGGACCGCGCCGCGGGCCAAGGCGCTGATCCCGGGCCAGTGGGACCGGCTGCGGGAGAGCAGGCCGGAGGTCACCGAGCTGTTCGCCGACGATCCGGAGGGGGAGCGGCTGGCCCGCTGGCTCGGTGAGGCCGAGCAGCTCGTGGAGCGCTGGTTCACGCTGGAGGACCCGTCCCGGCTGGAGCCCGCCGAGCGGGAGCTGTTCGTGGAGGCCGAGCTGGGGTCGGGGCTGCGGCTGCGCGGGATCATCGACCGGGTGGACGTGGCGCCCACGGGCGAGGTGCGGATCGTCGACTACAAGACGGGCAAGGCGCCCCGGCCGGAGTACGCCGAGGGCGCGCTGTTCCAGATGAAGTTCTACGCCCTCGTCGTGTGGCGGCTGAAGCAGGTGGTCCCGCGCCGGCTCCAGCTGGTCTATCTCGGCAGCGGGGACGTGCTGACGTACGACCCCGTCCTCGCCGACCTGGAGCGTGTGGAGCGCAAGCTGCACGCCCTGTGGGAGGCCATCAGGCGGGCCACGGACACCGGGGAGTGGCGGCCCCGGCCGACCAAGCTGTGCGGCTGGTGCGACCACCAGGCGCACTGCCCGGAGTTCGGCGGCACTCCCCCGCCCTATCCGCTGCCGGTGAGGGCGCCTGAGTCGGGGGCCGTGCAGCAGGGCAGAATGGGCCCGGACTAGCGAAGGAGTGTCCCGTGGCCATCCGCGTCCTACTGGTCGACGACCAGCCGTTGCTGCGTACCGGTTTCCGCATGATCCTGGAGGCCGAGCAGGACATCGCGGTCGTGGGCGAGGCCGGTGACGGCCTGCAGGCCCTCGACCAGGTGCGTGCCCTGCAGCCCGATGTCGTGCTCATGGACATCCGGATGCCGCGGATGGACGGGGTGGAGGCGACCCGGCAGATCTCCGGTCCGGGTCGGGACGGCCCGGCGAAGGTGCTCGTGCTGACCACGTTCGACCTGGACGAGTACGTGGTGGAGGCGCTGCGCGCCGGTGCGAGCGGCTTCCTGCTCAAGGACGCGCCCGCCGACGAGCTGGTACAGGCGATCCGGGTCGTGGCCGCCGGTGAGGCCATGCTGGCGCCGAGCATCACCCGCCGTCTGCTGGACAAGTACGCCACGCATCTGCCCTCCGGCGAGGAGCCCGTGCCGGACACCCTGCACACCCTCACCGACCGCGAGGTGGAGGTGCTGAAGCTGGTGGCGCGCGGGCTGTCCAACGCGGAGATCGCCGCCGACCTGTTCGTCAGCGAGACCACGGTCAAGACGCACGTCGGGCACGTCCTGACCAAGCTGGGCCTCAGGGACCGGGTGCAGGCCGCGGTGTACGCGTACGAGAGCGGCCTGGTGCGGCCCGGCGCGCAGTAGCGCGTGGGACGCTGCGAAACGCCGAGGGCGCCCTCCCCCGCGGGGAAGGGCGCCCTTTCGCATGGCCGGGACCGGGCCGTCAGCTCTTGCTCAGCTCCCAGAACCGGAACACCGTCGAGGCGTCCAGGCAGTACTCCAGGCCGTAGACGCCGTCGCGGACGAGCGCGTACTGCTTGGCCTGCCAGACCGGCAGCACGGGCAGCTCGTCGGCGACGATGTCCTGCAGTTTCCCGAAGTCCTTGTCGGTCGCGGCACGGTCGCTCTGCGCGGCCGTGCCGGGGATGAGGGTGCCGGTGATGGTGTTGTTGCTGTAGTTGTTGCCCAGCACGTTGCCCTTGCCGAAGAAGGGCGCCGTGAAGTTGTCGGCGTCCGGGTAGTCGGGCACCCAGCCCTTCACGTACACGCCGTACTTGCCCTGGGCGATGTCCTTCTCGTACTGGTCGAAGGCGACGGACTTGACGTCGGCCTGGAACAGCCCGCTCGCGTTGAGCTGGCCGGCGATGGCCTTCAGCTCCTCGTCGGTGGCGGGGCCGTAACGGGACGGCGTGGACCACAGGGTGAGCTTCACCTTGCCGGTGATGCCGTCGGCGCGCAGCGCGGCGGCGGCCTTCTCCTTGGAGGGGCGGGCGCCGTAGGTGTCGAAGTAAGCCGTGTTGTGGCCCGCGATGCCCGCCGGGATGATCGAGTACAGCGGGGTGGCGGTGCCCTGGTAGACGTTCCTGACCAGGGCGTCGCGGTCGAGGAGGTAGGCCATGGCCTTGCGGACACCGAGCTTGCCGGCGACCGGGTCCTTCATGTTGAAGACCAGGTGCTGGACCTCGGCGCTGCTGCCCTCGATGACGTCGATGCCCTTCTTGCCGTCCTGCTGGTCGAGGTCGGCGATGTCGGTCGCGGACAGACCACGGTAGGCGATGTCGACGTCACCGCTCTCCAGGGCCTTCTTCAGGGCGGCCCGGTCGCCGTGGAAGAACTTCAGCGTGACGCCGGAGTTCTTCACCTCTGCGGTGCCCTTGTAGTTGGAGTTGACGGAGAAGACCGCCTCGTCCTTGTCGAAGGAGTCCAGCTGGTACGGCCCGGAGCCGACGGCCTTGTCGTCGGTGCGCAGGCCGTTCGCGTCGTACTGCCGGTGGTCGACGATGGAGCCGGCACCGGAGGCGATCTTGCTGGGGAAGGTGGCGTCGGGGACCTTGAGCCGGAAGACGACCGTCTTCGCGTCCGGCGCCTCGACCTTGCCGAGCATCGGGAACATGATCGCCGGGCCGGCGGTGTCGTTGATCTTCAGCATACGGTCGAAGGAGAACTTCACGTCCTCGGAGGTGAGGGCGTCACCGTTGCTGAACTTCAGGCCGTCCTTGAGCTCGCACTTGTACACCGTCGCCCGGGTGTCGGTGAAGGTGCACTGCTTCGCCGCCTCCGGCTCGGGCTCCGTGCCGCCCTTGGGGAAGCTGAGCAGCGACTGGAAGACGTTGTTGAACAACAGCCAGGAGCCGGGGTCGTAACCGGAAGCCGGGTCCGTGGCGAGGACGTCGTCGGACATCCCCATCACCACGGAGGAACCGGTACCCCCGGATGCACCGTCTTCCGAGCCGCAGCCGGTCAGCAGGCCGGAGGCCAGCCCCGCCACGATGGGAAGGACTGGCCACTGGTTGCGCATGTTCACTGCATGTGCCTTGTCGTCGGTTGGTCATCCCGGGGCGACAGTGCCGTCACCCCGGGCACGAGAGGTATCTCAGCCGCTCACACCGCGGCTGAGCTCCCACAGCTGAAGCGTCGAGGTGGAGTTGAGGGCGTAGGAAGTGCCCGTGATGTCGTCCCGTGCGGCGATGTACTGCTTGCCCTGCCACAGGGGCAGCACGGGGACGTCCTCGGCGACGATGTCCTGAATGGCGGTCAGGCTCTTGGTGGCGTCGGCCCGGTCGGTCTCGCGGCGGGAGTCGGGGATCAGCGACCGCTGGATCAAGGCATTGTTGTACGGCGAGCCGAGGAAGTTGCCCTTGTCGAAGAACGGCGCGAGGAAGTTGTCGGCGTCCGGGAAGTCCGGGAACCAGCCCATGCCGTAGACGTCGTAGTGGCCCTTCTGCTCGGCGGGCCGGAAGGTCGCCCAGGGGTGTCCCTTGATGGAGACGTCGAACAGGCCGCTGTCGTTGAGTTGCTTCTGCAGGATCTCGAACTCCTGCTTCGTGGCGAAGCCGTAGTGGTCGGTGGAGTAGTGCAGCGTCAGCTTCACCGGGGTGGTGATGCCGCCCCTGGCCAGGAGAGCCTTGGCCTTGGTGACGCTGGGGTCGCCGTACTTGTTGAAGAACGAGTTGGAGTGACCGGTGACCGTGGCCGGGACCATCGAGTACAGGGGCTCGGCCTGGGTGCCGTAGATTTTGGAGACGAGTTCGCCGCGGTCGATGAGCTGGGCCATGGCCTGGCGGACGGCCTTGCTCTTGACGGTGGTCGCGTTGGTGTTGAAGGACAGGTAGCGGATTTCCAGGCCCGGCATGTCGACGAGTTCGACGTTCTTGTCGGAGCCCGCGTCGAGCTTCTTGATCTGTGCCGGCGTCATGGTGTGGGTCATGACGCTGATGTCGCCCTTGGCGATCGCCGCGCCCATGGCCTGCGCGCTGTCATACGTGCGCAGCACCACCTCGTCGTTGTTGACCGTCAAGCTGCCCTTGTAGTGGGGGTTCTTGGTGAAGGTGGCGCTGACCACCGTGTTGTCGCTGACCTCGGTCTTGACGGTGTAGGGCCCGGAGCCGTCGACCTGGAAGCTGTCGCGGAGCTTGCCCTTCGGGTAGTCCTTGGGATTCACGATGCCCGCGACCGGAGTGGACAGCTTGTACGGGAAGGTGGCGTCGGCCGTCTTGAGGTGGAAGATGACCTCGCGGTCGCCCTGGGTCTCGACGGTGTCGATGGTGTTCAGCAGGGCGGAGACACCGCTGTCGGAGTTGATGCGCAGCGCGCGCTCGATGGAGTACTTGACGTCATCGGCGGTGATGGCGGTGCCGTCGGAGAACTTCAGGCCGTCGCGGAGCTTGCAGGCGTAGCGTTCGTCGCCGGTGTCGGTGAAACCGCAGCTCTCCGCGGCCTCGGGTACCGGTTCGCCCTCGCCCTTGGGCTCGGTCATCAGGGTCTGCACGGTCTGGCGCAGGACGTTCCAGGTGCCTTCGTCGTAGGCGTAGGCGGGGTCGAGCGGCGCGGGGGCGTCCTTCGTGGCGGTGAACCGGTCCGTGGTGCCGACGACGATGGCGTTCCCGCTCTTGCTCCCGCTGTCGACTCCGCCGCAGGCGGCGAGAACCGGCGTGAGCAGGCCGGCGACTGCCGGCAGCACCAAAGTCTTGCGGTTCATGCGGGACTTTCTCCAGGACTGTTCGAACCCGTGTACCCGGCATGCATGGGTGGTGCGGCGGATCACGGGGGATGCGGCGATGTTCTCGCGACGAGATTAGACCGCGCCCGCAGGAGGGTTCACAGCCGCGCGAGTTGAGACCCCATCACGCAGTGAAACCGGGTGTGGACACACCGAAAACCCGACAGTGGCAGGTTTGGTGCAGCATCCCATCAATCGGGACACAAGGGCACGCCCGGTGACCCCGAACCGGGGTGATCAGCACACCTGGGCAACGTTGTCGAGCTCGTCCCGCGTGGGGAACGTCACACTCCCAACGGGGTTGGCGGTTACCGGAATTCGGCCGGGCGGCCCGCTTCGAATTCCACCCCGGTGGACTTCCTCGAAATTTTGTCCACCACGTCCAATGGGCTTCGCACGCTGGGTGAACGGCTAGCGCATTTCCGTCATCAGGCTGCGCAGAAATGCCAGGTCGACCTCTTCGAGCGAGCTCACGACCGTGCGTCCGCCGGTCGGCGCGATGGGTGCCACCGAGGGCACGGCGACCACCCGGCAGCCCGCGGCCTCCGCGGACTCGACGCCGGTCGCGGTGTCCTCGATCACCGCGCACCGGGCCGGATCGGCACCGAGCCCGGCGGCAGCCAGGAGATACGGGTCCGGGTACGGCTTGGTGCGCGACACCTCGTCACCGGCCACGGTCAGGGCGAAGTGCCGAGGGCCGAGGGCGGCCAGCACGCGGTCGATGATGCGCCGGTGGGAGGCGGAGACCAGGGCGGTCGGGATCTCCTGCTCGTACAGCTCGGCGAGCAGCCGCCCGGCGCCCGGCATCAGCGGCAGGGCGCGGCCGATGCGGTCCTCGAACCCGTCGTTGAGCAGGGTGGTGAGCTCGGGGAGGGTGATGTCGGCGCCGGTGGCCTCGATCAGGAACCCCGCGCTGCGGGTCATGGGGCCGCCGACCACGACGTGGCGCCAGGTCTCGTCCAGGGTGTGGCCCAGGGCGGCGAAGACCTCCACCTCCACGTCCCACCAGAAACCCTCGGTGTCCACCAGGGTGCCGTCCATGTCGAGGAGCACGGCCTGCAGGGCTGAGCCTTCGGCCGTACGGGTTCCGAGCGCGGGGACCGTGCTGGTCATCCTGGCGCACCTCCTTGAGGGACGACCAGGCCGGTTCCCGGACAGGGAACCGGCCTGCGGTGGACCGACCAGTGTACGACTTATCCGATCAGTGTGCTGTGCGACGCGCCTCACCGGGCGTTGAAGTACTTCGCCTCCGGGTGGTGGATCACGATCGCGTCCGTGGACTGCTCGGGGTGGAGCTGGAACTCCTCGGACAGGTGGACGCCGATCCGCTCGGGCTGGAGCAGCTCGGCGATCTTGGCGCGGTCCCCCAGGTCGGGGCAGGCGCCGTAGCCGAGGGAGAAGCGGGCGCCCCGGTACTTCAGGGCGAACATGTCCTCGATGCCGGCCGGGTCCTCGCCGGCGAAGCCGAGTTCGGAGCGGACGCGGGCGTGCCAGTACTCGGCCAGGGCCTCCGCCAACTGCACGGACAGGCCGTGCAGTTCGAGGTAGTCGCGGTAGGAGTTCGACTCGAAGAGCTTCGCCGTCTCCTCACCGATGCGGGAGCCGACGGTGACCACCTGGAGGCCGACGACGTCCGTCTCCCCCGACTCCTCCGGGCGGAAGAAGTCGGCGAGGCAGAGCCGGCGGCCGCGGCGCTGGCGCGGGAACGTGAACCGGGTGCGCTCGTTGCCGCCCTCGTCCAGGATGATCAGGTCGTCGTCCTTGGAGACGCACGGGAAGTAGCCGTAGACCACGGCGGCCTCCAGCAGGTTCTCCGTCTGGAGCCGGTCGAGCAGCCCGCGCAGGCGGGGGCGGCCCTCGGTCTCCACCAGTTCCTCGTATGTCGGCCCGTCCCCGGTGCGGGCCTGCTTCAGCCCCCACTGGCCCTTGAACAGCGCGCCCTCGTCCAGCCAGCTCGCGTACTCCTTGAGCTGGATGCCCTTGATGACCCGGGTGTCCCAGAACGGCGGCGTCGGCACGGGGTTGTCGGTGGCGACGTCGGAGCGGACGTGCCCCTCCTCGGGCCGTTCCTCGACCTGGACGGCGGCCGTCGCGCGGACCCTGCGCTGCCTCAGTTCGGGCAGCTGCGCGCCGGGCACGCCCCGCTTGACGCCGATCAGGGCGTCCATCAGGTGCAGGCCCTCGAAGGCGTCGCGGGCGTAGCGGACCTCGCCCTCGTAGATCTCGTGCAGGTCCTGCTCGACGTAGGCGCGGGTGAGGGCGGCACCGCCGAGGATGACCGGGAAGCGGGCGGCGAGGCCGCGCTGGTTCAGCTCCTCCAGGTTCTCCTTCATGATCACCGTGGACTTCACCAGCAGGCCGGACATGCCGATGACGTCGGCCCGGTGCTCCTCGGCGGCTTCCAGGATCGCGGAGACCGGCTGCTTGATGCCCAGGTTGACGACGTTGTAGCCGTTGTTGGACAGGATGATGTCGACGAGGTTCTTGCCGATGTCGTGCACGTCGCCGCGCACGGTGGCGAGGACGATGGTGCCCTTGCCCTCGGCATCCGACTTCTCCATGTGCGGTTCGAGGTGGGCGACGGCCGCCTTCATGACCTCGGCGGACTGGAGGACGAACGGCAGCTGCATCTGGCCGGAGCCGAAGAGCTCACCGACGACCTTCATGCCGTCCAGCAGGGTGTCGTTGACGATGTCCAGGGCGGGCCGGTCCTGGAGAGCCTCGTCCAGGTCGGCCTCCAGGCCGTTGCGCTCGCCGTCGATGATGCGGCGCTTGAGGCGCTCCTCCAGCGGGAGGGCGGCCAGCTCCTCGGCCTTGCCGGCCTTCAGGGACTTGGCGGTGGCGCCCTCGAACAGGGCCATGAGCTTCTGCAGCGGGTCGTAGCCCTCGCTGCGGCGGTCGTAGATGAGATCGAGGGCGGTGTTGACCTGCTCCTCGTCGAAGCGGGCGATCGGCAGGATCTTGGAGGCGTGCACGATCGCCGAGTCCAGGCCCGCCTTGACGCACTCGTCCAGGAAGACGGAGTTCAGCAGGATGCGGGCGGCCGGGTTGAGGCCGAAGGAGATGTTCGACAGGCCCAGCGTGGTCTGCACCGCCGGGTGCCGCTTCTTCAGCTCGCGGATCGCCTCGATGGTGGCGATGCCGTCCTTGCGGGACTCCTCCTGACCGGTGCAGATGGTGAAGGTCAGGGTGTCGACGAGGATGTCCTCCTCGCGGATGCCCCAGTTCCCGCTGAGGTCGTCGATCAGCCGCTCGGCGATCTCGACCTTCTTCTCGGGGGTGCGGGCCTGGCCCTCCTCGTCGATGGTCAGCGCGATCAGGGCGGCGCCGTGCTCCTGGGCCAGCCGGGTGACCTTGGCGAAGCGGGAGTCGGGGCCGTCGCCGTCCTCGTAGTTGACCGAGTTGATCACCGCGCGGCCGCCGAGCTTCTCCAGGCCCGCCTGGATGACGTCGACCTCGGTGGAGTCCAGGACGATCGGCAGGGTGGAGGCGGTGGCGAAGCGGCCGGCCAGCTCCTCCATGTCGGCGACGCCGTCGCGGCCGACGTAGTCCACGCACAGGTCGAGCATGTGCGCGCCCTCGCGGATCTGCTCGCGCGCCATCTCCACGCAGTCGTCCCAGCGGGCGTCCAGCATGGCCTCGCGGAACTTCTTGGAGCCGTTGGCGTTGGTGCGCTCGCCGATGGCCAGGTAAGAGGTGTCCTGGCGGAACGGCACGGTCTGGTAGAGGGAGGCGGCGCCGGGCTCGGGCCGCGGCTGCCGCTCGGGCGGGGTGAGACCCCGGACGCGCTCGACGACCTGGCGCAGGTGCTCGGGGGTGGTACCGCAGCAGCCGCCGACCAGCGAGAGTCCGTACTCGCGGACGAAGGTCTGCTGGGCCTCGGCCAGCTCCGGCGCGGTCAGCGGGTAGTGGGCGCCGTCCTTGCCGAGGACCGGCAGGCCCGCGTTGGGCATGCAGGACAGCGGGATACGGGCGTTGCGGGCGAGGTAGCGCAGGTGCTCGCTCATCTCGGCCGGGCCGGTGGCGCAGTTCAGGCCGATCATGTCGATGCCGAGCGGCTCCAGCGCGGTGAGGGCCGCGCCGATCTCGGAGCCGAGCAGCATGGTGCCGGTGGTCTCGACGGTCACCGACACGATCACCGGCACGTCCAGGCCGAGGGCGTCCAGGCCCCGGCGGGCGCCGAGGACGGCGGCCTTGGTCTGCAGCAGGTCCTGGGTGGTCTCCACGAGCAGCGCGTCGGCGCCGCCCGCGACCAGGCCCTCGGCGTTGCGCTGGTAGGCGTCGCGCAGGGTCGTGTACGGCGCGTGGCCGAGAGTGGGCAGCTTGGTGCCGGGGCCGATGGAGCCGAGGACCCAGCGGGGCCGGCCGTCCTTGGCGGTGAACTCGTCGGCGACCTCGCGGGCCACCCGGGCGCCGGCCTCGGACAGCTCGTGGACTCGGTCGGGGATGTCGTACTCGCCGAGCGCGGAGTGGTTGGCGCCGAAGGTGTTGGTCTCGACGCAGTCGACGCCCACGGCGAAGTACGCCTCGTGGACGGACCGGACGATGTCGGGGCGGGTGAGGTTGAGAATCTCGTTGCAGCCCTCGAGGTCCTGGAAGTCCTCGAGCGTCGGTTCCTGGGCCTGGAGCATCGTGCCCATGGCTCCGTCGGCGACCACCACACGGGTGGCGAGTGCCTCTCGGAGCGCGGACGCACGGGTCCGGCTGTCGGCGGAAGGGGTCGTTGGCAACGAGGCCATGAAGGGGCTCCCTGGAGTGCGACGGCTGTCGGCTATGCGGCTTGCCCGGCACTGCCGGGCAAGGGGCACGGCGTCAGAGTAACCGGCAGTGGGCTTGGATGGGCAGCGGCGTCCACGAGGCGGACTCAAGTGGTGGAGCCTGGGTGGCCGCGGCGCCACATGCGGGCCACGCGAGATGTAACAGGTGTCGTCCACCCATTAGCGGGAGGCCGACATGGACCGGTAGTGTTCGACATTGCCGAACGGTGTCTTGGATGCTGTTCGTCGATGGTCGAAGGGGACGGAGGGCAGGACGGCGATGGCACGGAACATCCAGTCGCTCGAACGGGCGGCCGCGATGCTGCGGCTGCTCGCGGGCGGCGAGCGACGGCTCGGTCTGTCGGACATCGCCTCGTCGCTGGGCCTCGCCAAGGGCACCGCCCACGGCATCCTGCGCACCCTCCAGCAGGAGGGCTTCGTCGAACAGGACGACGCCTCCGGGCGTTACCAACTGGGCGCCGAGCTGCTGCGCCTGGGCACCACCTATCTCGACGTGCACGAGCTGCGGGCGCGGGCCCTGGTGTGGACCGACGACCTGGCCCGGGCCAGCGGGGAGAGCGTGTACCTGGGCGTCCTGCACCAGCAGGGCGTACTGATCGTGCACCACGTCTTCCGGCCCGACGACAGCCGGCAGGTGCTGGAGATAGGGGCCATGCAGCCACTGCACTCCACCGCGCTCGGCAAGGTGCTGTCGGCCTACGACCCGGTGGCGCACAGCGAGGCCATGGAGGCCGACCGCAAGCCCTTCACGGACCGCACGGTGTGCGACCAGGCGGACTTCGAGCACATCCTCGACATCACACGCGCGCGCGGGTACGCGGCGGACGTGGAGGAGACCTGGGAGGGCGTGGCCTCGGTCGCCGCACCCATCCACGACCGGCGCCGGATGCCCGTGGGCGCGGTCGGCGTCACGGGCGCCGTGGAACGGCTCGGCCGGGACGGCGAACTGCGCCCCGAACTGATCGCGGCGGTACGGGACTGCGCCCGCGCGGTCTCCCGCGACCTGGGCGCGGGGCGGTTCTGAGCAGGCGGGCCGTACGCCGCTGACCAGCGGATGACCCACCGGGGGACGACCGGGACGCGAGGCGGCGTTCCGGTTCTCGCCATACCCTGAAATGGACATATGGGGCGAGAAGGTACGTCAGCGCACGAAGAGCGATAACTGGCAGCGATCAATAACGATCCTGTTTTCGATAACAGAACCCTTGACGCATGCGTAAGGCCAAAGCAAGACTCCCGTCCATCGGTCGGCATTGTCGAACACCTACCGGCAATACGCGCTAGAGTGTGGCAACGCCAAGGGCCGGAATCGCTCTCACCCCCGAGGGCGCCAGAACCCCCGGTGGGACCCGGGGTTCGGCTTCCCTGGACGAAGGACAAAGGAGTCGCGGGTGTCCAGCTCCGACATCTTCATCGGCGAGACCATCGGTACCGCCATACTCATCCTGCTCGGTGGCGGCGTCTGCGCCGCTGTCACGCTGAAGGCCTCCAAGGCCCGTAACGCCGGTTGGCTCGCCATCACCTTCGGGTGGGGTTTCGCCGTGCTGACGGCCGTTTACACCTCGGCGCCGCTCTCCGGCGCTCACCTGAACCCGGCCGTGACGCTCGCGCTCGCGATCAAGGACAAGGACTTCAGCAACCTGCCCGTCTACTGGGGCGGCCAGCTGCTCGGCGCCATGATCGGTGCCACCCTGGTCTGGGTCGCCTACTACGGCCAGTTCCACGCGCACCTCACCGACAAGGAGATCGTCGGCGGTCCGGGTGCGCAGGCCACGGCGGCCAAGGCCGTCGAGGCGCAGGAGACGGGCGCCGGCCCGGTCCTGGGCGTGTTCTCCACCGGTCCCGAGATCCGGAACGCGGTGCAGAACCTCCTCACCGAGATCATCGGCACCGTGGTGCTGGTGCTCGCCGTCCTCACGCAGGGCCTGAACGACAAGGGCAACGGCCTGGGCACCCTGGGCGCCCTGATCACCGCCTTCGTGGTCGTCGGCATCGGCCTCTCGCTCGGCGGCCCGACCGGCTACGCGATCAACCCGGCCCGTGACCTCGGCCCGCGCATCGTGCACGCCCTCCTGCCCCTGCCCAACAAGGGCGGCTCCGACTGGAGCTACGCCTGGATCCCGGTGGTCGGTCCGCTGATCGGCGCCGCCATCGCTGCAGGCATCTACAACGTCGCCTTTGCTTAAGAAGAACCGAGAGAAGAACCGAGTCTTCCAGCACGCGCCGTACGTACAGCCCCATCACCACGGATCTTTCAGGAGCACACAGTGACCGACGCCCACACCGCAGGCCCGTTCATCGCGGCCATCGACCAGGGCACGACTTCCTCGCGCTGCATCGTCTTCGACAAGGACGGCCGTATCGTCTCCGTCGACCAGAAGGAGCACGAGCAGATCTTCCCGAAGCCGGGCTGGGTCGAGCACAACGCCAACGAGATCTGGACCAACGTCCAGGAGGTCGTCGCCGGAGCCATCCAGAAGGCCGGCATCACCCGCGACGACATCAAGGCCATCGGCATCACCAACCAGCGCGAGACCACCGTGCTGTGGGACAAGAACACCGGTGAGCCCGTCCACAACGCCCTGGTCTGGCAGGACACCCGCACCGACTCCCTCTGCAGGGAGCTGGGCCGCAACGTCGGCCAGGACCGCTTCCGCCGCGAGACCGGCCTCCCGCTCGCGTCGTACTTCTCCGGTCCCAAGGCCCGCTGGCTGCTCGACCACGTCGACGGCCTGCGGGAGCGCGCCGAGGCGGGCGACATCCTCTTCGGCACCATGGACACCTGGGTCATCTGGAACCTGACCGGCGGTGTCAACGGCGGCAAGCACGTCACCGACGTGACCAACGCCTCCCGCACCCTTCTCATGAACCTGCACACGATGCAGTGGGACGAGAAGATCGCCGAGTCGATCGGCGTGCCGCTGCAGATCATGCCCGAGATCCGGTCCTCCGCCGAGGTCTACGGCGAGGTCACCGGCGGCAAGCTCGGCGACCTGCTCGGCGGCATCCCGGTCGCGTCCGCGCTCGGCGACCAGCAGGCGGCCCTGTTCGGCCAGACCTGCTTCTCCGAGGGCGAGACCAAGTCCACCTACGGCACCGGCACCTTCATGGTGATGAACACCGGTGACAAGATCATCAACTCCTACGCGGGCCTGCTGACCACGGTCGGCTACAAGATCGGCGACCAGCCGACCGTGTACGCCCTCGAGGGCTCGATCGCCGTCACCGGCTCCCTGGTGCAGTGGATGCGCGACCAGATGGGTCTGATCTCCACCGCCGCCGAGATCGAGACGCTCGCGCTCTCGGTCGAGGACAACGGCGGCGCCTACTTCGTGCCGGCCTTCTCCGGCCTGTTCGCCCCGCACTGGCGCTCCGACGCCCGCGGTGTGATCGCCGGCCTGACCCGGTACGTCACCAAGGCGCACCTCGCCCGCGCGGTCCTGGAGGCGACCGCCTGGCAGACCCGGGAGATCGCCGACGCGATGGTCAAGGACTCCGGCGACGAGCTGGTGGCCCTGAAGGTCGACGGCGGCATGACCTCCAACAACCTGCTGATGCAGACCCTCGCCGACGTTCTGGACGCACCGGTGGTGCGCCCGATGGTCGCCGAGACCACCTGCCTCGGCGCCGCCTACGCCGCCGGCCTGGCCGTCGGCTTCTGGTCCAGCACCGACGAACTGCGCGCCAACTGGCGCCGGGCCGCCGAGTGGACCCCCCAGATGGACGCGGACACCCGCGACCGTGAGTACAAGAACTGGCTCAAGGCCGTCGACCGGACCATGGGCTGGATCGAGGACGAGGACTGAGCGACCCGAACCGCTCAGACAGCTCTGACGAGGAGTAAGTACCCGACATGACCAGTCAGTCCACCCTGAAGTCCGTGCCTGCCCTGGGGACGCACCCCGCCTCCGGCTCCAACCCGAGCCGGGCCGAGACCAGGGAGCAACTCTCCAAGGCGTCGTACGACCTTCTTGTGATCGGCGGCGGCATCCTGGGCATCTCCACCGCCTGGCACGCCGCGCAGTCCGGGCTCAGGGTGGCGCTGGTCGACGCCGGCGACTTCGCCGGCGCCACCTCCTCCGCCTCCTCCAAGCTGCTCCACGGCGGTCTGCGCTACCTGCAGACCGGCGCGGTGAAGCTGGTGGCGGAGAACCACTTCGAGCGCCGTGCGGTCTCCCGCCAGGTGGCCCCCCACCTGGCGAACCCGCTCACCTTCTACCTCCCCGTGTACAAGGGCGGGCCGCACGGCGCGGCGAAGCTCGGCGCGGGCGTCTTCGCCTACTCCGCGCTCTCCGCGTTCGGCGACGGCGTCGGCCACCTGCTCTCCCCCGCCAAGGCGGCGCAGGACGTGCCCGAGCTGCGCACCGAGAACCTCAAGGCCGTGGCCGTGTACGGCGACGACCAGATGAACGACGCGCGCATGGCGCTGATGACGGTCCGCGCGGCCGTCGAGGCGGGCGCGGCCGTCCTCAACCACGCCGAGGTCACCGGCCTGCGCTTCACCAAGGGCCGGGTCACCGGCGCCGACCTCCGGGACCGTATATCCGGCGAGGAGTTCGGGGTCAACGCCCGCCTGGTGCTGAACGCGACCGGCCCCTGGGTCGACCACCTGCGCCGGATGGAGGACCCGAACGCGGCCCCGTCCATCCGCCTGTCCAAGGGCGCGCACCTTGTGCTGAAGCGCACCTCCCCCTGGAAGGCCGCGCTGGCGACCCCCATCGACAAGTACCGCATCACCTTCGCCCTCCCCTGGGAGGACATGCTGCTGCTCGGCACCACCGACGAGGAGTACGAGGGCGACCCGGCGGACGTCGCGGTCAGCGAGAAGGACATCGCCCAGATCCTGGACGAGGCCGCGTTCTCCGTCCGGGACCAGCAGCTGCAGCGCGACCTGATCACCTATGCCTTCGCCGGCCTGCGCGTGCTGCCGGGCGGCCCCGGTGACACGGCCAAGGCCAAGCGCGAGACCGTCGTCACCGAGGGCAAGGCCGGCATGCTGTCGGTCGCCGGCGGCAAGTGGACGACCTTCCGCCACATCGGCCGCACGGTGATGCAGAAGCTGGAGGAGCTGCCGGGCCACCCGCTCGGTGACGACTTCGAGCCGATCTCCTCGCTGCCGAAGAAGCTCCCGCTGCCCGGTGTCGCCAACCCGCGCGCGGTCGCCCACCGCCTCCTGGTGGACCACCCGGCGCCCGGCCCGCGCATGGCCGCCGACACCGCCAAGCACCTCGCCACCCACTACGGTTCGCTGGCCTTCGACATCGCCCGACTGGCGAACGAGAACCCGGAACTGGCCGAGCGCGTCCACCCGGACGCCCCGGAGATCTGGGCGCAGGTCGTGTGGGCCCGCGACCACGAGTGGGCCGAGACGGCGGACGACGTGCTGCGCCGCCGCACCACGCTGACCATCCGTGGCCTGGCCACGGACGAGGTCCGCGACAAGGTCCAGGGCCTGCTCGACAAGAAGTAGGTCCCGGCCGGCCCCTTCCCCCTGACCGGGGCCGGAACGGATGAGGGACGGCTCCTCCCGCACGAGGAGCCGGAAGAACGAGAGGGGCGGCTCCGCGCCGACGGAGCCGCCCCTCTCGCGTGCGCGCATCGCGCCTCAGAGCAGTGAAACCGCCCTCGTTGTGGCGGTAGAGGCGGGTTATAGCCGCCACCTCCATGGTCATGAACCGCGATCCGACGGGCGGATCGCGGTTCCTCATGGAGGTGTGGGATGCACCGCAGACTCGCCACGGGCCTCGCCGCCTCGGCCTTGGCCCTCATCACCGTCACCGCCACCGCGGCCACCGCGGCTCCGGCCGACAAGCCCCAGGTGCTCTCCAACTTCACCCAGACGACCACGTCCAGCTACAACGCCTGGGCCGCGGCGCGCCAACCAGTCGGCCTGGTCCCCCTACGGGTTCGACTGGTCGACCGACTACTGCTCCTCCTCGCCGGACAACCCGTTCGGCTTCCCCTTCGCCATGTCCTGTGCCCGGCACGACTTCGGCTACGGCAACTACAAGGCGGCCGGCACGTTCAGCGCCAACAAGGCACGCCTCGACAGCGCCCTGTACGAGGACCTCAAGCGCGTGTGCGCCAACTACGGCGGCGCCACGAAGACCGCCTGCACCAGCACGGCGTGGACGTACTACCAGGCCGTGAAGGCCTTCGGCTGACGGTCCTCGCCGGCCTTCTTCCCGGTGCCCCCCATAATGTGCTGAGACATCCGATGTCTGAGCCACTGGGAGGCCGGTCATGGCAGTCACCGACGAGGCGATCGAGAAGATCAAGGGCATGATCGTCTCCGGTGCCCTGCGCCCTGGCGACCGGCTGCCCAAGGAGAGCGAACTCGCCGCCGGCCTCGGGCTGTCCCGCAACTCGCTGCGGGAGGCCGTACGGGCCCTGTCGCTGATCCGGATCCTGGACGTGCGGCAGGGCGACGGCACCTACGTCACCAGCCTCGATCCGCAGTTGCTGCTGGAGGCGATGAGCTTCGTCGTGGACTTCCACCGGGACGACACGGTGCTGGAGTTCCTGGCGGTGCGCCGGATCCTGGAGCCGGCCGCGACGGCGATGGCGGCCTCGCGGATCAGCGAGCAGCAACTGGACGCGCTGTCGGCCCAGTTGGACGCGCTGGGCGCCGAGCCCTCGGTGGAGGAGCTGGTCGCCTGCGACCTGGAGTTCCACCGGGGCATCGTGCAGAGCGCGGACAACTCGGTGCTGTGCTCGCTGCTTGACGGCCTGTCGGGACCCACCACCCGGGCCCGGATCTGGCGTGGGCTCACCCAGGAGGACGCGGTCAGCCGCACCCTGCGCGAGCACCGGGCGATCCTCGCCGCGCTGCGCGACCGGGACGCGGAGGCGGCCCGCTCCTGGGCCACCGTGCACATCGCGAGCGTGGAGCAGTGGCTTCGCAGCACCCTGTGACGTTCCTGTGCGTAGCGGGCCGGGCGCCCCGTTGACAGGCGGGGTGTTCCGAGGTGACGAACGGGGCAGTGATCCGTGCATCCCCCGGCCCGGGGGGCTGCGGACGCCCCCGCCGGACGCCGTAAGGTTGGGACGTCAGGCGAGGGCACGTCGGAAGGAGGCACTGGGTGATCGAGCTGGAGGGGGTTCCCGAGCTGATCGACCCAGTCATGGTGGCCGCGTTCGAGGGCTGGAACGATGCCGGCGACGCCGCCTCCACGGCGGTCGCACATCTGGAACGCGAGTGGAAGGGCGAGGTGTTCGCGGCGCTCGACGCCGAGGACTACTACGACTTCCAGGTGAACCGCCCCACGGTGTTCATGGACGGCGGAGTGCGCAAGATCACGTGGCCGACGACAAGATTGTCGGTGGTCCGGGTCGGCGGCGAGAAGCCGCGCGACCTGGTGCTGGTCCGCGGCATCGAACCGTCCATGCGCTGGCGGTCGTTCTGCAACGAGCTGCTCGGCTTCGCGCACGAGCTGGGCGTGGAGCTGGTGGTCATCCTGGGCGCCCTGCTCGGTGACACCCCGCACACGCGTCCCGTCCCGGTCAGCGGGGTCACGTCCGACCCGGACCTGGCCCAGCGCATGGACCTGGAGGAGACCAAGTACGAGGGCCCGACGGGCATCGTCGGCGTCCTGCAGGAGGCGTGCACGCACGCGGGCGTCCCGGCGGTGTCGCTGTGGGCGGCCGTACCGCACTACGTCTCCCAGCCGCCCAACCCGAAGGCCACGCTGGCACTGCTGAACCGGCTGGAGGACCTGCTCGACCTGCGGATCCCGCAGGGCGAGCTGCCCGAGGACGCGCGCGCCTGGCAGGTGGGCGTGGACCAACTGGCGGCCGAGGACAGCGAGGTCGCCGAGTACGTCCAGACGCTGGAGGAGGCCCGGGACACCGCCGAGCTGCCGGAGGCCTCCGGCGAGGCGATCGCCCGCGAGTTCGAGCGGTATCTGCGGCGCCGGGACGTCAGCCCGCCGGGCGGGCACGCCACCGCGGACGGCGGGGACGCCTCGTACCTGCGGGACAGCCCCGGCAAGGCCAGGCCGCCCCGGCCGCCGAGGCCGGGAGCCTCCGGGACCGCGGAAGGCTCTCCGGAGGGTTCCGCTGAGGGCTCCGCCGAAGGGTCGTCCGAGAGCGCAGACGAGGACACGTCGGAGGACTGAGCCGCCGACGATCGGGACAACGAATGAGGGGCGGTTCCCGTGGGAACCGCCCCTCTTGCCGTGTCTGCGGTTACAGGGCCACGCCGAGCAGCGCGTCCACCGTCCGGGTCACGAGACCGGGCGCGGCGATGTCGGTGCCGCCCTCCGCCTCCTGGCGGGCCGCCCAGCGGTCCACCGCGGCGAGCGCCGCGGGGGCGTCCAGGTCGTTGGTGAGAGCCTCGCGGACCTCCTCCACCAGCGCGTCGGCGGATGGACCGTCGGGCCGGGAGACGGCCGCGCGCCAGCGGCCGAGACGGTCCACGGCGTCCTGGAGCACCTGGTCGGTCCACTCCCAGTCGGAGCGGTAGTGGTGGGCGAGCAGGGACAGCCGGATGGCGGCCGGGTCGACGCCGTCCCGGCGCAGCTTCGAGACGAAGACGAGGTTGCCCTTGGACTTGGACATCTTCTCGCCGTGCAGGGCGACCATGCCCGCGTGCACGTACGCCTTGGCCATGGGGAACTCGCCGGTGAGCACCTGGGCGTGCGAGGCGCCCATCTCGTGGTGCGGGAAGGCCAGGTCGGAGCCGCCGCCCTGGACGTCGAAGCCCATGCCGAGGTGGTCGAGGGCGATGGCCACGCACTCGATGTGCCAGCCGGGCCGGCCGCGGCCGAGCGAGTCGCCGTCCCAGCTGGGCTCGCCCTCGCGGGCGGCCATCCACAGCATCGGGTCGAGCGGGTTCTTCTTGCCCGGGCGGTCCGGGTCGCCGCCGCGCTCGGCGGACAGCAGCCGCATCGCGGCCGCGTCGAGGTGGGAGACCCCGCCGAAGTGCGGGTCGGACTCGACGGAGAAGTAGATGTCGCCCTCCAGCTCATAGGCCGCGCCGAGGTCGCGCAGCCGCTCCACGAGCGGGACGATGCCGGGTATCGCCTCGACGGCGCCTATGTAGTGCTGGGGCGGGAGCATCCGCAGGGCGGTCATGTCCTCGCGGAAGAGGGCCGTCTCCTGCTCGGCGAGGGCGACCCAGTCGACGCCGTCCCGCTCCGCGCGCTCCAGCAGCGGATCGTCGACGTCGGTGACGTTCTGGACGTAGTGAACCTGCCGCTTGGTGTCGAGCCACACGCGCTGAACGAGGTCGAACGCGTTGTAGGTCGCCGCGTGACCCATGTGGGTCGCGTCGTACGGCGTGATGCCGCAGACGTAGATACGGGCGACGGGACCGGGGTCGAGGGTGACGAGGCCGCCGGTCGCGGTGTCGTGGATCCTCAGGTCGCGGCCCTGACCAGGCAGGGCGGGGACCTCGGAAGCGGGCCAGGCATGCATGTACATGAGCCTAACCGGCCACGAGCTGCCGATACGAACGGGATCCGGCCGGATGGCCCGTCGGGCCTTCTTGTGTCTCGGCCCCGGATGTGCTCACACCGGTGGCCAGGGGATCGCCGGCCACTCCCCGCTCGGCTCCGGGTGGAGGCCGGCGGCCAGCAACGCCTCGACACGCGCGCGCGTGGCGTCGATTTCGGCCGTCGTGATGAGTCCGGCCAGCCGCATGGCCAGCTCCCCGCCGTCGGCAAGGGTCTTCTTCAGCCTTTGGAGCACCTCGACGGCGTCCGGAGTGAGCGGCTCACCGGCCCAGCCCCACAGCAGCGTGCGGAGCTTGCTCTCGACGTTGAAGGCGACCCCGTGGTCGATGCCGTAGAGCCGGCCGTCCGCTGTGGGCAGCAGGTGGCCGCCCTTGCGGTCGGCGTTGTTGATCACAGCGTCCAGGACGGCGAGGCGGCGCAGCCGCTCGTCGTCGGCGTGCACCAGCAGCGCGGTGCGGCCCTCGCCGACCTCGGCGAACCCGATCGCCTTCCAGCCGGGCTCGGGTTCCTCGCCGTCGACCAGGGCGAGCAGCTCGGCCTCGGCGTTCACGTCGATCCACAGCTGGCACATGCCTTCGCCGTAGGGACCGTCGCGCAGCACGGTCGGGGGGACGAGCCCCCAGCCGGTGGCCTCGGAGACCTCGTAGGCGGCCACCTCGCGGCCGGCCAGGGTGCCGTCGGGGAAGTCCCACAGCGGGCGCTCGCCGGCGACCGGCTTGTACACGCAGGATGCTTCCTGCCCGTCGTACGCGACCGTGCAGAACAGCGCCGCGTTGGACGCCTCGCGGATGCGGCCGCGCACCTTCAGCTCACCGTTGGTGAGCAGTTCGGCGGCCGTCACGCTCCGCGGCGGTATCCGTTCTGGCGCGGACATACGTGTCCTTCCGGGTCGAGCGGGAGGCTGCACAGCGGGCACGGCGGCCGCCCGGCGTTGACGACGTCCAGGGCACGCTTGGCGAAGGCCCTGGCCTGCGCGCCGGTCAGCCGGACCCGCAGCATCGGGGGCCCGTTCTCCTCGTCCTGGAGCAGCCGCTCCTCGGCCTCGGCGAGGTCCTCCTCGGTGTCGGCGTCCAGCTCCACGAGGGCCTGCGCCTCCACGATCATGCGCTGTTCCTCGCCGTCCCAGGCCAGGGCCATGGTGCCGACCCGGAACTCCTCCTCGATGGGGGTGTCCAGCGGGCCGGTGTCGGCGATCTCCGTGGGGGCCACGGCGGGGACGGCAGCGCTGCCGCCACTGCGGCGCACGACCTCGTCCAGAAGTTCGTCCATGCGCTCGGCGAGCGCGGCCACCTGGGTCTTCTCCAGAGCCACGCTGGTCACCCGGGGGCCCGCGGTGGCCTGGAGGAAGAACGTACGGCGTCCGGGCAGTCCGACCGTGCCGGCCACGAAGCGGTCCGGCGGATCGTAGAGGAACACCTGACGGGACACGTCCTGTCTCCATTGGATTCGAGAGTGGGTGCGGTGCGGGCCGTGCGGGAAGGCGACTGTGCGGATCGCTTCACCCTACTGCGCCCGACGATCACGGTGCGCCCGCACCGCCCCCGACCGGTGCGTCTTCCCCCTGAGGTTCCTCGCGCGGGGCAAGGGAGGCGAAATCGCCGGTGTCGCCGAGACGAACGAGAAACGGCCTCAGGCGGGTGTAGCGGATCGCGGTGACGGAGCACGGTTCCACCGAGACCCGCTGGAAGAGGTCGAGATGCAGGCCGAGGGCATCCGCGACCAGTGACTTGATGATGTCGCCGTGCGAGCACATCAGGTAGACGGCGTCGGCGCCGTGGTCGCGCTCCACGCGCGCGTTCCACTCGCGTACGGCCTCGGCGGCGCGGGTCTGCATGGCTCGCATCGACTCTCCGCCGGGGAAGGCCGCGGCCGAGGGGTGCGCCTGGACGACCTCCATCAGCGGCTCGTCCTTCAGTTCGGCGAGCTTGCGGCCGGACCAGTCGCCGTAGTGGCACTCCCCGATCCGTTCGTCGGTGTGGGCGCGAAGCCCGGGCCGGGCTTCCAGCAGCGGCCGTACCGTCTCCTGACAGCGTTCCAGGGGGCTGACGACGACCTCGGAGATCGGCAGCCCCTCGAGGCGGCCGGGCAGCGCGGCGGCCTGTGCGGCCCCCCGCTCGTCGAGGGCGACGCCTGGCGTCCACCCGGCGAGCACACCCGAAGTGTTGGCGGTCGACCGTCCGTGCCTGAGGAGGATCAGCGTGGGCATGCCGCCCAGCGTAAGCGCATCACGACATGCGCAGGCGGCCGGACGAGGGGAGAATGCGCTCCGTGATCGTGGACTGCGCCATCTACCGGGACGGTCACCGTACCGAGGGCCCGGAGGACCTGTCCGCCGCGCTGGACGAGGCGCGGGCGGCCGGCGGGTTCATGTGGATCGGGCTGTACGAGCCGTCGGAGCGGGAGTTCGACCTGGTAACCCAGGAGTTCGCGCTGCATCCGCTGGCGGTCGAGGACGCCTTGAAGGCGCACCAGCGGCCCAAGCTGGAGGTGTACGACGACTCGCTGTTCATGGTGCTCAAGCCGGTGGTGTACGAGCAGGAGAGCGACACCGTCTCGGCCGGCGAGGTCATGGTCTTCATCGGGGACGGCTTCGTGGTGACCGTCCGGCACGGCGAGGGCTCGCCGCTCGCCGCCGTGCGCCACCGGCTGGAGGAGGACCCGGAGATGCTGGCCAAGGGCCCCACGGCGGTGCTGTACGCGATCGCCGACGCCACCGTCGACCACTACCTGGAGGTGGCGACGGAGCTGCAGACGGACCTGGAGGAACTGGAGGCCGAGGTGTTCCAGCCGGAGCGCGGCGGCACCCGCCACACCGCGTCCCGGGTCTACACGTTCAAGCGGCAGATCCTGGAGTTCCGCCGGGCCACCGTGCCACTGGCGGTGCCGCTGACCCGGCTGGCCGGTACCGGCGCGCTCGGCATCGCGGTGCCCTTCGTGCACGAGAAGGCGCGGCCCTTCTTCCGGGACGTGAACGACCACCTCGCGCGCGTGAACGAGTCCGTGGAGGGCCTGGACCGGCTGGTGTCGGACATCCTGTCGGCCCATCTGGCGCAGATGAGCGTGCGGCAGAACGACGACATGCGGAAGATCTCGGCCTGGGCGGCGATGGCCGCGATCCCCACGATGATGGCGGGGATCTACGGCATGAACTTCGACCACATGCCCGAGCTGCACTGGCTGTGGTCCTACCCGGCGGTGATCCTGCTGATGGCCGCCCTGGAGGTGCTGCTGTACCGGACCTTCAAGCGGCGCGGCTGGCTGTGAGCGAGGTTCAGGCGTACTCGGGGGCGGGGGCGGCGGGCTCGCCGAGGGCGTTGCGGCGCTCGGGCATGCGCAGGCTCACCATGCGGTGCCAGCCGGCCAGCCGCTCGTAGGCGTACACGGCGTGGATACCGGCCGCGAGGGCCGCCGACTTGGGTCGCGGCCAGCCGAGGACGCGGCCCATGTGGGCCGTCACGGCGAGGCTGACGTCGCGGTAGACGCGGATCTCGGCGAGCGCGCACTCGCGCAGGGTGCGCTGGATGAGCCGGCCGTGCCCGGCGGCGGCGAGGCGGAGCAGTTCCTCGTGGGCGTAGGCGAGGTGGTTGTCCTCGTCGTCGGAGATCATCCGTACGGCTCTGCCGACCTCGGGATGGTCGCCGAAGTACCTGCGGAGTATCTCCATCTGTTCGGAGGCCCGCTGTTCGGTGACCCGGCTGTGCGAGAGGTAGACGATGACGTCCCGTACGGTGAGCGGCTCGTCCCGCTCCAGCTTCTCGTGGGCGAGACCGATGCCCTCGCGCTCCAGGAGCATCGTGTAGTCGGTCTCGGGCGGGACCGGGACCGGGGTGAGGCCGCGTTTCTTGAGCAGGCCGGTGAAGATGCGCCCGTGCTTGTCCTCGTCGGCGCCGTGCCGGGCGATCTTGGGGGCCATCGCCCGTTCGCTCTGCGGTACCAGCGCGGAGATCCGGCCGTTCTCCCAGCCGCCCTGGGACTCCCCGCTGGCGGCGATGGAGCAGAAGAGCCGGAAGGACTCGTCGTCGTCGAGGATCTCCTGGAACAGACTCTTGGCCGAGAACATGGCAGACACCTCTCTGCAGGATTCCGCAAAGACCGAGTCAAATGCGGACAGAGAGGAGCCGCAACCGCAGTGCGGGCCGACTCGGCCGAAAGGGGGAGACACCGGGGTCGTAACCGCGCGGCGCCCGGCGCGTTGTTCCCCGTGACGGCCGTGGCGGGGAAGACCCCCGAGCCCCCACCACGGCCGCTGAGACTGTCCCTGTCAGGCGAGCCCGGCGCGCTCCATGGCCTCGGTGCCGGCCCGCAGGGAGGCGAGCCGCTCGTCCAGCGTGAAGCCGGCCGGGGCGAGGGTGAGGGTGGTGACCCCGGCGGCCGCGTAGGCCTTCATGCGGTCGGCGATGCGCTCCACCGAGCCGAGCAGCGTGGTCTTGTCGATGAGGTCCTGGGGGATGGCGGCCGCGGCTCCCTCCTTGTCGCCGGACAGGTACTTGTCCTGGATCTCGGCGGCCTCCTTCTCGTACCCCATGCGCTGGGCGAGCTGGTTGTAGAAGTTCTGCTTGCGGCTGCCCATGCCGCCCACGTACAGCGCCGTGTACGGGCGGAAGGTGTCGGCCAGCCGCGGCACGTCCTTGTCGTCGCCGACGGCGAGCGGCAGCGTCGGGCAGATGTCGAACCCGTCGAGGGTCTTGCCGGCCTTCTCCCGGCCCGCCCGCAGGTACTTGACGGCGGTGTCCTCGAGGTGTTCGGCCGAGGGGAAGATCAGCAGCGCGCCGTCGGCGATCTCACCGGTCTGTTCCAGGTTCTTGGGCCCGATGGCGGCGATGTACAGCGGGATGTGCTCGCGCTCCGGGTGCACGGTCAGCTTGATCGGCTTGCCCGGACCGCCGGGCAGCGGCAGCGTCCAGTGCTCGCCCTCGTACGTCAGCCGCTCGCGCGTCATCGCCTTGCGGACGATCTCCACGTACTCGCGCGTGCGGGCCAGCGGCTTGTCGAACTTGACGCCGTACCAGCCCTCGGAGACCTGCGGCCCGGAGACGCCGAGGCCGAGCCGGAAGCGGCCCTTGGACAGCGAGTCCAGCGTCGCCGCGGTCATCGCCGTCATCGCCGGCTGCCGGGCCGGGATCTGGAAGATGGCCGAGCCGACGTCGATGCGCTCGGTCTGGGCGGCGACCCAGGTGAGCACCGTGGCCGCGTCGGAGCCGTACGCCTCGGCGGCCCAGCACACGGAGTAGCCCAGCCGCTCGGCCTCCTGCGCCACGGCCAGATTGTCCGCGTCCATCCCGGCACCCCAGTAGCCGAGGTTGATCCCGAGCTGCATGGCCGATTCCCCTTACCCGTGAGTAACGTCCCTTGGCGGAGACCATAGCGCGGGGTCGGGGCCGACGGGCAGGGCATGCCGGAGATCCGGGGCGTTCCGCCCTGCCGATCACACCGGACAGAGTTGTCCACAGGCAACCCACGGCACCAGTTCTGGCCAGTAATCTCGCGCACATGGAGCAGAGGCATCTCGGCCGCACAGGCCTGCGCGTGTCCCGGATCGGGCTCGGCACCCTCACCTGGGGCCGGGACACCGACGAGCACGACGCCGCGGACATGCTGAAGGCGTTCTGGGAGGCCGGCGGAACCCTGGTCGACACCGCGGACGTGTACGGCGACGGCGAGGCGGAGTATCTGCTCGGACAGCTGATGGACGGCCTGGTGCCGCGCCGGGACCTGGTGATCTCGACCAAGGCGGGCAGCGTCCCCGACCCCGACCGGCGCTTCGACGGCTCCCGCGGCCATCTGCTCGCCGCACTGGACGCCTCGCTGGCCCGGCTCGGCACCGACTACGTCGACATCTGGCACATCCACGCCTTCGACCCCGACACCCCGCTCGAGGAGACGCTCCAGGCCCTCGACCTGGCGGTGAGCAGCGGTCGCGCCCGGTACGCGGGCGTCTCCAACTTCTGTGGCTGGCAGCTCGCCAAGGCGGCCACCTGGCAGCTCGCCGCGCCCGGCACCCGCACCCGGCTGGCCAGCACACAGCTGGAGTACTCACTGCTCCAGCGCGGCGTCGAGCGGGAGGTGCTGCCCGCCGCGCTCGACCTGGGCGTCGGCCTGCTGCCCTCCTCCCCGCTGGGCCGCGGCGTGCTGACCGGCAAGTACCGGCACGCCACTCCCCCGGACTCGCGCGGCGCCTCCGAACAACTGGCGCCGTTCGTCGCGCCGTACCTCGACGACACCGCGACGCGCATCGTGGACGCCGTGCAGACGGCCGCCGACGGGCTCGCGGTCACCCCGCTCCAGGTCGCCCTCGCCTGGGTCCGGGACCGGCCCGCAGTGGCCGCCCCGATCGTCGGTGCGCGCAACGCGCAGCAGCTCACGGCGGCATTGTCAGTGGAGGCCCTTAGTCTTCCTGACGAGATCTGCCGGGCGCTCGACGATGTGTCGGCGCCCGTGCACCGCTATCCCGATCACGACTGGAGCACGCTGTGAGCACGGAGCCGGAGACCACGGAGGACACCGGGCCGGGGACCCCGGAGAGCCCGGAACAGGACACGGCAGCCGACGACAGCCGTGAGAGCACCGCTGCCGAGACCGCGGAGGGGGAGAACACCACCGCCGGGACCTCCGAGGGCGAAGCCGCGTCCGAGCGGTCGGAGGCCGAGGCCGAGCTGGCCGCGCAGCAGGTCGAGCGGGAGCGGATCGAGCGACGCAAGGCCGAGAAGAAGGCGCCCGTCGAGAGCGGCGCCAAGCTGAGCGGCAAGGCCGCCGACCTGCTCGCCGCGATCCGCGCGGTGGAGAGCGGCGAGAAGCCGGTCGCCACGGTCTTCGCCGAGCCGGAGCCGGCCCCGCGCCGCCCCGCCCCGGAACCCGTACGCCGGCCGCAGCCCGGCCCGGCCGCAGCCGCGCCCGGTGCCCCCGCCGCCGAGGCCGTCGAGACCGTACGGCGGGTGCTGCGCGAGGGCGGCGCACCCGAGGCCCTCGCGCCCCAGGTGGCGGCAGCCCTCGGCGAGGGCGCCGACAACGCGCTCCGGGAGGACCCCTGGCAGTTGCTGCGGATCGGCGGCGTCCGGCCGGAGCAGGCCGACGGGTTCGCGCGGGCGCTGCTCGGCGCGGCCTGCGGTCCGGACGACGAGCGGCGGGTCCGCGCGGTGACGGTCTGGCTGCTGGAGCAGGCGGCGCTGGCCGGGCACACCGCCCTGGAACTGCCGGCGCTCACCGCGGCCCTGGCCCAGCGGGGCGTGCCCGACCCGGACGCGGCCGTGCAGGACACGATCGCCGAGGGCGAGGCGCTGGTCTTCCAGGACGCCCTGGAGGAGCCCGGCGCCCCGGCCCCGCAGGAGGCGGAGGGCGAGGAGGAGGAGCGCCCGGTCCGTGTCCTGGTCGGCCTGGAGCGGTACGCGCTCGCCGAGGAGAGCCTCGCCGACGGCCTGGGCCGCCTGGCCAACTCGCCGTCCAAGGAGGCTGCCGAGCGGTGGGAGGCTGCCGCGGCCGAGGCGGTCGGCAGTGCTGCCGAGCTGGCCCGCGCCGTCGCCGGGCACGGCCTGGTGCTGCACACCGGCGCCGAGGCGGCCCGCACCGAACCGGCCGCCCTGCTCGGCGCCGCCCACGCCGCCGGCCTGCGGGCGTTCGCCGTCTGCCACACCGCCGACGGCCGCCGTCGCCTCGCCGCGCTGGTGGGCGAAGGAGCGGAACAGGCCGTGGGCACCGTTGCCGGTCTCCTGTCCGGTGCCGAGGGCCCCGGCCGGGATGCGGACGGCGCCCTGGATCTCGACCTGCTGATCGTGCTCGACGCGCCCCAACTCGACGTGGAAAACGCCGCGATGCTGGTGGAGTCGCTGCCCGACGGTGCCCGGCTGGTGCTGAGCGGCGACCCCGCGGTGCTGTGGTCGGCCGGACCCGGGCGGGTCTTCGCCGATCTGCTCGCGGCCCGCGCATGCCCGCAGATCGCGTCCCGCACCCCCGACCCCGGCCCGCTCGGCGAGCTGGTCTCGGGCATCGGCGTCGGCGAGCTGAACCAGGTCGAGGCGCCCGGCAAGGAGATCGTCATCGTCCCGGTGCGGGACGCCGGCGAGGCCGTGCACCGGACCGTGCAGCTGGTCGCGGACTCGGTGCCGCGGGCCATCGGTGTGCCGGCCGAGCAGACCGTGGTGATCACCCCGGGCCACGGCGGCGCGGCGGGCACCCGGGCGCTCAACTCCGCGTTGAAGGAACGCCTCAACCCGGGCCCCGGCCGCTTCGGCGGCTTCGACGCCGGCGACCGGATCGCCTACTCCCCCGCCCCGGGCCGTACGGTGCCGGGCCGGGTGGTGAACGCCGACACCGACGGACTGCACCTGGAGTGCGCGGGCGCTCCTGTCGTCGTACCGCGGGAGCGGGTGGAGCAGTGCGTACGGCACGGCTGGGCGCTGACCGCGCACCAGGCGGTGGGCGGCCGCTGGCCGGCCGCGGTGGTGGTGCTGCCCGGCGACGCCGCGCAGACGCTCAGCAGACCCTGGGTGTACACGGCGTTCGGCCGGGCGGAGCGGCACCTGTCGGTGGTGCACGGCGTGGAGCAGGCTCTGCC
Source organism: Streptomyces sp. NPDC001450 (assembly GCF_053597295.1). NCBI lineage: Bacteria > Bacillati > Actinomycetota > Actinomycetes > Kitasatosporales > Streptomycetaceae > Streptomyces > Streptomyces sp. NPDC001450. Next base: position 164,948 of record NZ_JBSFHY010000016.1, on the reverse strand, counting down.
GAAGGCGGTCGCGGAGGTCCCGGCCAAGCCCCGCACGACGCGCCTGCAGACGCTGCTGCGCACGCAGGTCCCGCCGACCGGCTGACGATTTCTCCGCCGCAACGGCGATCAGCCGCAAGAGCGATCAGCCACAACGGCGGATTCCGGCGGTGCCGTACCGGCGTCCAACGCCACGGCACCGCCGCCTCACCTCACCGCTCGGCGTCCAGCGGCTCCAGGTCCTCGTCGCCGTCGAACTCGGGGTCGTCCTCCTCGTCGATGCCGTCGGAGACGTCCTCGTCGAACACCGCACTGACGTCGAACCGGCACACCACCCGCTGCGGGTCGACCTGCTCGAACGGCGCCTCCAGCCACTCCCCGGGCTCGGCCGGCTCGTCCGCGGCCGTGACCCAGAGCGTGGAGTCGCCCTCCTCCAGGCCGAACTCCTTGTGCCGGGAAGCGATCTCGTCCGGTTCGAACTCGCCGAACAGGACGCCCAGCGCGCCGTGGACCGTACCGGCGCCGTCCTCGCCCGCGCCGCCGTCGTCCTCGTACTCCACCGCTTCGACCCGCTGGGCCTGCGCCAGCAGCCGCTGGGGCTCCGCCACGGAGTAGTCGCGACGGATCAGCACGCTGATCGCGTTCGGTTCCTCGGGGCCCGCGTACGGCGGCAGCGAGTCGTCCGCACCGGGGATCTCGAAGGGCGTGACCTCGTCGTAGCGGTCGTAGAGCAGCTCGTCGTACGCCTCGGCGGCCGCGGCCAGCTCGTTGAACGCCTCGTAGACGGCCGGGTCGTCCTCCCCCGACCTGCGTTCGACCGCCGCCAGGTGACGGTCGAGCGCGGTCTTGACCGCCTCGGCGGCGGCGCGTACCTCGGCAGCGGTGGGCTGCGCAGCATCAGACATAGTGCAGACGCTATCCGTACCGGGCACCAGCCCGCACAATAGATGCGATGCCGGAATACGAATTTGTCGACGTGTACGTACCGCGCGGGGTGTCCCGCAAGGAGGCGACACGTCTGCTGACGGACCATGCCGAGTACGGACACTGGGAGTTGGACCGACTGAGCCTGCTGCGCGACGGCAGCCGCAGGGTGCGGTTGCGCCGGCGGATCATCCGCCAGGTGCGGGCCACGTGGTGAGGCGGGACGCATGAACGGAGCGGGCCCCGCCGTCCTGGCGGGGCCCGCTCCGTTTCCCGGCTGCTGTCGGGCTACGCCGAGGCCCGGGCCTTGCGGTACAGCACGGCACCCGCGAGCAGCGCGCCCGCGCCCGCCGACAGCGCGAGGCCCAGCGGCACGTCACTGCCGGTGTGGGCGAGCTGGGCGGTGCTCAGGTGCGTGCTGGAGTGTCCGCCCTGGTGCTTGACCTGGGACGAGCCGTGGGGGGTGTGGCCTCCGCCTGCGGGCGGGGTCCCCGGCCGGCCCGGAGTTCCCGGGTGCCCAGGCTGACCGGGCGTGCCCGGGTGCCCAGGGGTACCGGGGTGGCCCGGGGTGCCAGGGTGCCCCGGCTGGCCGGGATGCCCCGGCTCGCCCGGCTGCCCGGGGTTCCCGGGCGGGTTGTCGTGCCCGCCGCCCGGCGGCTGGCTGTGGTCGCCGCCGCCGTTGGCACAGTCGTTGCCCGTGGTGGCGTTGCCTGCCCCGACGACGTCCACGCTGTTGCCGCACACGTTCACCGGCACGTCGATCGGCACCTGGACGGTGTTGCCCGAGCCGACGCCCGGCGAGCCGCCGGTGTGACC